>JBGUBD010000010.1 GCA_041821185.1 Phycisphaerales bacterium AB-hyl4
CAGGCAAGGTCCGGATAACCGTCGCGCGCGTCGGGCGGGTTGTCGGTGCGCGTTGGAAAGGTGATGGGCACGTCAAGTCCGGGGCATGCTGGCCCGATGTAAAGGTAGAGAAACTGGAGAAACCCTTTCCGCCGTGACGGTCAGGTAAAGCTCCACACCTGAAGGGCGCATACGACATGCTCAAGGGCGGGTGTTCCATGAACAGCAGCATTGAAGAACTGGCGACCAAACAGGTATTCACCACCGGCGAGGCGGCGGAGATCTGCAAAGTCTCACAGCAAACGATCATCCGCTGCTTCGACAGCGGTCGGCTGAAGGGGTTCCGCGTGCCGGGCAGCCGGTTTCGGCGGATACCGCGTGAAGAGTTGATTCGCTTCATGCGGCAGAACGAGATCCCCGTCGATCTGCTGCAGAAAGGCAAGCGGAAGCTGCTGGTCGTGGATGACGACGAGCAGATTCAGGAGTTGTTCGTGGACGTGCTTAGCCGTGACGATCGCTTTGAGATCAAGACGGCGGGGACGGGGTACGACGCGGGGATACTGACCGAGCAGTTCAAGCCGGACCTGATCGTGCTGGACTACATGCTGCCGGACATCAATGGGAACGTGGTGTGCAAGCGTATCCGCGACACGGTGGAGATGCGTCACACGAAGATCATCATTGTGTCAGGCGTGGTGAACCAGGATGAGATTGACGACTTGCTCAAGGCCGGCGCGGACGAGTTCGTGAAGAAGCCTTTCAACGTTGAGAAGTTGCAGCAGCGGATTTATGCGTTGCTGGAGTTGTGAATAAGACTAAGAGGTTCCGGTTAGCCGCGAAGCGCAGCGGAGCGTGCTTCGGATAGAACGGCAGCGCTCCGCTGGCACGGCAGCGCTCCGCGTTGCTTCGCGGCTAACGGGGATGGGAATTAAGTATGGTCGCCACGCAGCCGAGCAAACCGCGACGGATTGAGCTGATCCTGCGTCAGATTGATTCGCTGCCGACGTTGCCCGCCATTGCGACGCGGCTGTTGAGTCTGACGGCGGACGATGACAGTCATGCGCGGGAAGTCATCGAGCTGGTCGCGGCGGACCCGGCGCTGACGAGTAAGGTGTTGTCGCTTTGCCGAAGCGCGGCGCACAACGTGAACGAAGAAGTGCTCACCGTCGAACGAGCGGTGGTGCTGCTGGGGTTTAACGCGATCCGCAACGCGGTGCTGTCGGTGAAGGTCTTCGAGATGTTCGCCGAGGGGCAGGCGGCAGCGGGCAGCGGGCAAGCGACTGCCGAGCGAATGAACGGCACGGCGGCGGCCGACGCGCGATCGACGCAGGCAGAGGCTTCGCAGTTCAATCGGGTGGCGTTCTGGCAGCACAGCCTGGCGGTGGGTGTGACGGCGGAGCTGCTGGCGGCGGGCGATGCGGAGTTGAAGGCGGACGAGGCGTTTGTGTGCGGGCTGCTGCATGACATCGGCAAGTTGGCGATGGATCATGTGCTGCCTAAGAGCTTTAGCCGAGTGGTCGAACTGGCGGAGCTGAATCAGGGCAATATCGCGGAGTATGAACGGCGGATTGTCGGCATTGATCATCACACGGCAGGCAAACGGCTGGCGCAGCAGTGGAACCTGCCGCATCGGTTGATGGACTGCATCTGGCTGCACGGCTCGTCTTACCAGGCGCTGCCGCGCTTGCCGCATTGTCGGCTGATCGGGCTGATCGCGCTGGCGGACCTGATCGCGCGGCGGGCACACCTTGGCTACTCGGGCAACTTCAACGTCAATCAGGATGTGGACGAACTCGCGGGCTTGGTGGGGCTGTCGCCTGCGAAGGTGCGCGATGTGTCGGCCAGGGTGTTCGATGCGGTGGAAGAGCGCAGCCGAGTGCTCGGGCTGGACGAAACGCCGTCGCGAGAGCTGTTTCAGGCGTCGATTCAGCGGGCCAACGAAGCGCTGGGGCGGATGAACCATGTGCTGGAGCTTCGCTCGCGGACGGCGCAAAGCCAGGGGCGGGTGCTGGAGGCGATCACGGGGTTTCACGGCATGGCAGCGCCGGGTCGAAGCGTGCAGGATGTGCAGGACGCGGTGGCGACCTCGGCACGGCAGGTGTTCGGGCCTGGGTTTTATGCGCTGCTGTACCCCGGCGATCCGGAAACGGGGAGTCGGGCCTCGTGGCTGATCTCGCAGTATGGCGCGGGTGGCGGGCCGGCGCGGTCGCAGTGCGTGGAAGCGCCGCCTTACGCGCCGGACATCGGGCAACTGGATGTGCAGCAGTCGGTGGGCCTGAACCTGATGGGGCTGCTGCCCTGGATCGCGGACTTTCTCGTCGAGGCGGAAGACATTCGCAAGGTGAAGCTCATGCCGCTGAGCTGTGGCTGGGGCACGGCGGCGGTGCTGCTGCACGATCGCGAGACGATGCCGGCGTGGTCGCAGCTGGCGGCGCTGTCGAGCACGTGGGGCTCGGCGATCGCGGCGGCGGCGCAGCACGACGGCTCGCGGCGGATGGGCGAAGAACTGGCGGAAGCGAACAGCGCGCTGGCGGAGGTGCAGGATCGGCTGCTGCGGCAGGAGTCGATGGCCCGGCTGGGCGAGATGGCGGCGGGCGCGGCGCATGAGATGAACAACCCGCTGGCGATCATCAGCGGGCGCAGCCAGTTGCTGACGATGACGCTTGCGCCGGGCACGAAGCAGCAGCAGGCGGCGCAGACGATTTTCCGCGAGTCGCATCGACTAAGCGATTTGATCACGGCGATGCACATGCTGGCGGACCCGCCGACGCCGCAGCGTCAGCCGACGGATCTCGGGGCGGTGCTGGACGCGGCGATCAAGAAGGTGCGGGCCCAGTCGGGCAAGGCGGACGGCGGGCCGGCGATCTCGCTGCGGCTGCGGCAGCAGTTGCCGGTGATGCACATCGACGCGGAGCAGATTCGCCTGGCGATGATGGAGCTTCTGTTTAATGCGGTGCAGTCGAACTCGAAGCAGTTGATTGACGTGGTCGCCCAGCTTGAGCCGGGCGGGCAGGCGGTGGTGGTGCAGGTGGTGGACAAGGGGGACGGGATGGACAAGCGGACGCTGGATCATGCGATGGACCCGTTTTTCAGCGCGAAACCGGCGGGTCGGCGGGTGGGCATGGGGTTGCCACGGGCGCAGCAGCTGGTGCGCGGGCATGGGGGGCAGATCGAGCTTCGCAGCAAGGTGGGGGAAGGGACGACGGCGACGATGTCGCTGCCGTTGGGGAGCGTGGAGGGGTGAGGGGGAGGTTGGGGCAATTTTTTTCGAATAAAGCCCAGGTCGGATAAAGCCCAGGCATGGCCATGCCTGGGCGTTGCGGCGGGCTTTGCGGCGGAAAAGGTGGGTCTTTTTACGGGGGTGGGGTGTGATAAACTTCTCTTCAGTTGCTGGTGGGTTGCGGCCGATAATTGATAGATCGGCGCTGGTGCTTCGGGGACTTCAACCTAGGGATTGGAAGACGATGATCGTACGACGCGTGGGCGCGGTAGCGCCGTTGGTGATGTGTGTGCTGCTTTGCCTGTCGGTGGTGACGCCTGCGGCGGCGGTGGAGAATCAGCTTCAGGAGATGATCCGCTCGGCCAACCTTCGCGGTACGAAGGTGTCGGCGATGGTCGTGGACCTGGACCGGGGGCATGTGCTGGCGGCGATCAACGCGGACGAGCCGATGATCCCGGCAAGTAATATGAAGCTGCTTACGACGGCGACGGCGCTGGACGTGCTCGGGACGGACTTCGTGTTCCGCACGAAGCTGGCGAAGCTGACGCCGGAGGACGGCGGTCGGCCGAGCCTGGTGGTGTTGGGCGATGGCGACCCGGCGTTTGGCGATCCGGTGCTGCTGGGTCGGCATGACCCGCCGTTGGTGGTGGAAGACCTGCTTGCGCAGTGGGTGAACGCGGTGGTGGCGACGGGGCAGACGCATTTCGAGTCGCTGCTGCTGGACGACCGGGCGTTGGACCGGGAGTTTCATCATGCGAGTTGGCCTGAGGAGCAGTTGATCAACCGTTGGTGTGCACAGGTGGCGGGGGTGAATTTTCATCAGAATGTGATTGATGTGCAGGCGACGCCGAACTCGCGTTCGGGAGCTTCGCCGCGGGTGGAGATTTTTCCGCCGGCGCCGTTTCTTCAGACGCGCAACCGGGCGCGGACGGGCGACAGCGATGCGTTCTGGATCAGCCGATCGCCGGGCACGAACAACTACACGTTTCACGGGACGGTGCAGGCTCGGCCTTACACGGCGGTGCAGGTGACGGTGCACGATCCGCCGATGTTTTTCGGGCAAGTGCTCCAGGCCCAGTTGAAGGCCAAGGGCATCACGGTCGACCGGGTGGAGCGCGTGGCGGACGATGTGATCATGGGGCCGACCGAGCCGTTGCATGTCGTGCAGACCTCGCTGCCTTTGGTGTTGATCCGGGTGAACCAGAATTCGCAGAACATGTTCGCCGAGGCGTTGCTCAAGCGGATGGGCAGAGCGATGACCGGCGAGCCGGGCAGTTGGGACAACGGCGCTGCGGCGATGCGTTTCGCGCTGCGTCAACGGCTGGGCACGTCGGGCGCTCGCGTGACGATCGCCGACGGCAGCGGGATGAGCCGTGACAATCGCGTCACCGCTCGGCTGCTGGTCGACCTGTTGCATTCGATGCACAACGATGACGATAAGACGAAGGCGGAGCTGTTTCGGGTGAGCCTCGCGCGGGCGGGCGACACGGGCACGCTTCGCAGGCGGATGCGCGACCTCGACGCGGAGGTGTATGCGAAGACCGGCTACATTCGCGGCGTGTCCGGGCTGTCGGGCTACATTCATTTGCCGGAAGAGCACGGCGACGGCCGAACGATCGCGTTCAGCTTCCTGTTCAACGGCTTCGCCCCGCCGCTGCACAACCACCACATGCGAACGCTTCAGGATGAGATGATCGAAGCGATCAAGCAGCGCGTGAAGTCACAATCGCAACTGGGCGGGTAGGCGGGGAATTTCGAATTTCGGATTTGGGATTTGGGATTTGGCTGAGATCGGAAAATCCGAAATCCGAAATTCGAAATCCGAAATTCACTCACCTTCTTTGGCATGCCAGGTGAGTCGGCAGACGTCGCCGACGTAGTGGATGCGGATTTTGTTGGTGACGCCGGGCGTGCCGATGGGTTCGCCCTTGGCGATGACGACGGGCTGGCCCTGCTCGGACCATTTGTTGTTCAGCAGCAGTTCGTCGATCTGGCGGACGAAGACGTTCGAGTCTTCCGGGCGAGGCATCCAGACGGGGGTGACGCCGAACATGAGACACATCTGGCGGAGCGCGACTTCGTTGGAACTGACCGCGATGATGGGCACGGTCATGCGGTTCTGCGAAAGATAACGTGCCCCCCCACCCAACTCGGACCAGGTGACGACGAAGCGAGCGTCGAGGTCTTTGACGATGACGGAAACGCCATGCGCGAGCGCTGCCGTGCGGTAGCGTGATGCTTGCGAGAGCTTGGGCGGTCGGGCGGCGGCGGCGCGGTGGTTGGGGGCGTCGTATTGTTCGGTGACAGCGGCGACTTTTCGCAGGACGGCGACGGCCTGGTCGCCGTGCTTGCCCACGGCGGTCTCGCCGGAGAGCATGAGCGCGTCGGCGCCGTCGAGGATGGCGTTGGCGGCGTCGGAGACTTCGGCGCGGGTGGGCGCGGCGGCTTCGATCATGCTCTGAAGCATCTGCGTGGCGACGATGACGGGTTTACCGTGATGGTGGGCCTCGCTGATGATTCGCTTTTGCACGACGGGGACCTCGGCGAGGTCCATCTCGACGCCCAGGTCGCCGCGGGCGACCATGACGCCGTCGCATTCTTCGAGGATGCCGTTCAGTTCGCGGACGGCCTGGGGGGTTTCGATTTTCGCGATGATGGGCAGGCGGGTGTGGCTGCGGAGGGCGCGGTTGTCACGGCCCTTGCTGCGCAGCTGGTCTTTCAGCAGTTTGATGTCGTCGGCTTTGCGGACGAACGAGAGGGCGAGGTAGTCGACGCCGTGGGCGATGGCCCAGTCGACGCATTGATCATCCCACTCGGTGAGCGAGGGCGCGGAGATGTCGGAGTCGGGGAGGTTGACGCCTTTTTTGCTGCTGAGCGGGCCTGGCTGAATGACGCGACAGACGAGGCGGGGCTTGCCGTCGACGGTGATGCGTTCGGTGGCGAGGGTGCGGATCGCGCCGTCGTCGATGAGCACGCGGTGGCCGGGGTGGACTTCGTTGACCAGCGGGCTGTAGGTGGTGGGGACGATGATGTGGTCGGTATTTTCGTCGCGGTAGGTTTCATCGCCGTGATCGACGAATTCGAGGCAGTCGCCGGTGACGAGGTGGATGACGTTTTCGCGGACGGGTTTGACGCGGATCTTGGGGCCGGAGAGGTCGCCGAGGATGCCGATGGGCGTTTCGGTTTGCCTGGAGGCTTCGCGGATGTTGGTCAGCGCTTTGTGGAAGTCGTCGAAGCTGCCGTGCGAGAAGTTAATGCGAAAGACGTGCGCGCCTTCTTCGATGAGGCGCGCGAGGCTGGTCACGTCGGCACAGGCGGGGCCGACTGTGGCGATGATCTTGGTCAGGACAAAGCTGGCTGGCACGTGGGGATTGTACCGTGGGGGGCGGGGTGACGCGCGCGGGTGTGCGCGCGTGGGTGGTGTTGGTGTGCGCGCGGCGGTGGTCCGGGTGTGCGCGCGGGAGGGGACGTGTGTGCGCACGAGTAAAGCCCAGGCATGGCCATGCCTGGGCTTTGTGGGCGTCGTGAATGTGAGGCGACGTTCGTCAGTTGCGGCGGTGCTGGTGGATGACGTCGCGCATGAGGGTGGTGATCAGGGCGCGCTCGCGGGCGGTGCTGCGCGGGAGCACTTCGTCCTGAAAGAACGCAATCGTGCGGACCTGCCGCTCGGCAGTCATCTCCGGGCGACTTTCTTCACGATCGCGATCGCGGTTGCCACCGCCGCCGCCGCCGCGACGGTCGCCGTCCATGCCCATCATCCGCCACATGCCCATGCGCCCTTCGAGCCATTCGGCGCGGGCTTCGGGCGGGAGGTCTGCGTAGGTTTCCGCTTCGCGGAGCATGAAGTTGCGGGCAAGCTCGATCATCCGCTCGCGCGAGCGGTCGCGGTCGGCGTCGCGCTGCTCGCTGAAGGTTTCCGCGAGTCGGCCTCGCTGGTCGCGGTCCATCGACTGATAGCGGGCCAGCAGCGCGTCGGTGTACGCCCGGCGGTCGACGGAGGACATGCGCTCGAAGTGATCGCTGAAGAAAAAGTCGATGACCACGGCCGCATCGTCGTTGGCCGGGTCGGGCGGGATGGAGGCGATGTAGTCGGCGATCAGCCAGCCGCCGACGGTGAGGCAGACGACGGCGACGGCGCTGCCGAGCGTGTAGCGAACCCAGCGGATGGCCCAGGCGTCTTTGATGCGTTCGAGGATGAGCATGGGGGGAGGTGCCTTTCAGTCATCGCCGGTGACGTGGAACCAGTCGGCCCGGCCGTCGAGGAACAGCGCGTTGGCGCTCGTACCGCCGGGGCCGTTGGGATGCCAGCCGTCGGCGTCGGTGAGGACGGGCATGATCGACTCGATGGCGTGCAGTTCGCGGAGCAGGTCGTTGTAGTCGGCGGAACCCTGGGTGAAGATGAGGTAGTAGCCCATGAAGTATTCGTAGCTGGTGCCGTTCTCGGCGAAGCTGGAGTCGTCGGCGGGGCATTGCCAGATCTTCGCGGCGTCGAGGTAGCCTTCCATGACGTCCATGAGCGAGGGTTCGTCGGGGAGGACGGGCATGGCCTGCACAGCGGGCATGCGGTTGTTGAAGTCGATGCGGTAGGCCTCGAAGCCGATGCCGACTTGCCGAAGGTTGGAGAGGCAGGCGATGCGCTGGCCGGCGGACCGCACCTGGCTGAGCACGGGGAGCATGAGGCCGACGAGCAGCGTAATGATGCTGATCACCACGAGCAGCTCGATCAGAGCGAAGGCGTGCTTGGATGATCGAGGCATGGTGCGGCTCCGGGGGCGAGTGTGCTCACGTGTGTGCGTCGGCGCGGTCCGCAGTGTTATACGCAGGTGGACGGGTTGGGTTACAGGTGAGATGAGACGATTTTGTCAGGCGTTATGGCGAGGGTGTGTCCGGTTCGAAGGCGGCCGGGCCGGCGGCGAAGGCGAGCGGGCCGACGAAGCGGGCGGCGTCCATGCGCAGGTGATTCCACTCGGCTTGCAGTTCGAGTTGAGCCCAGAGGTCGGCGGCTCGGCCGGTGTCCAGCGGATCGGGGAAGCGCAACACGTCGCCGGCCGCGGTGGTGGTGGTTGGGGTGGTGCTCGGCGCGGGGTCGGCGGCGGGCGGCTGGTTGACGAGGGGGATGGCAGTGTCGGGTGCGCGGGTGAGGGACGAGATGGCGACGAACGCGCCGACGAGCACGCACGCGGCGGCGAGGCCGACGGCGGCGAGACGCCAGGGGGTGACACGTCGCGGGGGCCCGGCGGCGGCGGGCGCGGATTCGTGAGCGAGGCGATGCATGATCGCCTGCACGCGCGCTTCGTCGGCAGGCTCGACGAGGGCACGGGCTTCGCGTTGCAGTTGCCGTTCGATAGCGGCGTCGTCGGCGGGGCCGACGGGCGGTTGCTGGCTTAGACGATCGGGGCGGGGTGCAGGCATGGGTGGTCTCCTGAATGCGGTCGGCCGTTGCTTTTCGCGGCGGCGGTTGGGGCGTGGTGGACGGATGGGTCGGCGAGGCCTTGCTTGAGCCGTTGGCGGGCGCGGTGGAGTTGGACTTTGACGTTGGTCCTGGTTCGGCCGACGGCGTGGGCGACCTCGGCGACGGAAAGCTGCTCGGCGTAAAAGAGCCAGAGCATGGTGAACGGCTCGCGGGTGAGCAGTTGGGCGGCCTTGTGCCAGAGGCGCTGGCTTTGCTCGTGATCGATGAGCCGATGCAGCGGGCCGTCGTCGGCGGCGGTGGTGGTGGCGTGGGCGGCGGTTGCCTGCTCCCACGCGGCGGGCCAGTCGACGGGATCGCGACGGCGACGGCGGTCGATGACGAGGCGGGTGGCGATGGTGAACAGCCAGGTGCTGAAGGCCCAGCGTTCGTCGTAGCGGGCGAGGTTTCGCCAGGCGCGGAGGAATGCTTCCTGCACGAGGTCGTCGACGTCGTGCGATCGCCTGCCGACGTGCGGCCGAAGGAATCGACGAAGGCGGGGTTCGTAGTAACGGACCAGCGATGCGAACGCGTCACGGTCGCCTGCCTGCGCGGCGAGCGCGAGCTGCTGGTCGCGCTCGCGCTGCGTGTCGGGGAAGGCGTGCTCGGCGGTCGGTTCGTTCATCACGTGGCTTGCGGGTGTCGGCAGGTCAGCGGGCCGGGGCCGGGGACCGGGGGTCAGCGGACGTAGGCTTCGAGCATGTCGATCACATCGCGAGCGGGGACGGACCAGGTGAACTCGATGTGTTCACCGGCGCGGTGCAGGCGGGCCTGCTCGAACAGGGGCGAGAGCTCCTCGCTTTGCAGCATGGCCATGGCTTTCATGCCGCGCATGGCGTCGTAGAGTTGCTGGGCACGGCGTTCGTCGTCGGCGGTGACGCTGCCTTGCAGGGCAACGCGGCCGTCGTGCTCGACGATGGCCATGCTCATGCGATCGGCGGCCTGCATGAGGTTGGCCTGGCGTTCGTGCATCTGCGAGAGGTCGGTCGCGCCGAACTGGAACATTGCGCCTTCGCGGTCGCCGGCGAGCAGCGGGCTGTCGGCGGGGAGGGGCTCGGCCCGGCCGGTGCGGGTGGCGAGGGCGGTGATGAGGCGGCTGCGGTCGGAGGCGAGGATGAGGCTCGCGTTGTGGAAGGCGAGGTAGAGGTCGCGTTGCGTGTCGCCGGGCAAGGCGATGCGGTGCGTGTCGTTGGCCGGGTCGAGCGACTGGTAGCCGGGCGCGCCCGCGAGGCGGTCGATGATGCGGTCGCGGTCGAAGTCGCCCTGGAAGATGGCGACGCCCTGGCGGTGTTCGAAGTCTGTGCCGTAGATGAGGATGCTGGTGAGTTGTTCGTGCGGTCGCATGCCGGTGTGTCGCTCGATCCAGGCGAGGCGGTCGGCGTGCTTGTCGCCGGTCTGGTGTTCGATGATGTTTCGGCCGAGCGTGCTGCTGCGCATCGCATCGAGGTCGACGTGCAGATACCACTTGGCGTTCGCGGCGAGCTGGTCGTGTTGAAGCTCGTCGGCCGAGGCGACGGCGGCGGGCAGCAGGCAGGCGACGAGCCCCATCGCGATGAGCGGGCTCGAATATTTCGTGCAAGGCATGGGAAACTTCCTTTCCCCGTGCGGGTGTGGATAAAGCGAAACACGTTGGGGCTGTCGCGGTCGGCGTCAGTCGGGGTTGATGGTGATGCCGAGCAGCGCTGCTAAATCATATTCCTCGTAGGGTCGCTCGGCGGCGGGCTGTGAGCCTTGTGCGTGGGAGACGAAGAGGCGGAGCTGTTGGGGGATAAAGAGCACGTTGTGGAGGTTGGACCGCATGGCGACGGGGCGGTCCATGCAGGCGAGGGCGGTTTGTTCGTCGATGCGGCCGTGACTATCGGTGACGCGTTGGCGGAGGGCTTCGAGTCGTCCGCCGGCGGAGAGGACGACGGTGTCGTGGATGCCTTCGCCGAGGCGTGGGTGCGTCTGGCCGGAGCGGATGATTTCGATGTCGTGTGCGGTGGCGGCGACGCCGACGGCGTCGGGGATCTTGCCGTCCGCGAAGACGTAGTAGAACTCACAGGTTCGCGGCGAGTCGGTCCAGAGGGCGATGACTTCGTCGAGGGTGGCGGTTTCTTCGAGGGCGCGTCGCATGAGGGTTGCCATGGGCACGCCGTCCCAGTCGCCGAGGGTGGAGCCGCCCATTTCGCCGAGTGAGATTTGATGTTCGTTCATGCCGGTGACGCTGCCGAGGAAGCCGGCGTAGCCGACGTTGACAAAGTCGTAGTGGTCATCGGGCTGGATGACGAAGACAGCCATGGCGTGTTCGAAGCCGATCTGGGTCATGTAGTCGAGCACACGGCCGTGGTAGAGCGTGCCGTCGGCGGTGGCGGAGCCGAACACGGCGAAGCCGCTGCAATGGAACATTTCGGGGAAGACATTGGCGAGCACAACCCATTCGCGGTCGATGCCGACGGTGTTGGCGAGGGCGGTGAGTTCGCGTTCGTGTCGCTCGGGGAGGAACGGTTGGACGCGTGATTGGATGTCGCGAAGTTCGTCGAGCACCCACTGGCCGGACTCGATGCTTTTGACGAGGCTGACGATGTGGAGGACGGAGTCGACGCAGCGTAGCACTTCGGGGCCGAGCAGTTGGCCGTGGGCCTGGCCGATCTGTTCGGGCGTGCCGCGGAGGGTGACGAGGCGTTGATCGTTTTGCCAGCGCAGCTCGCCGTGGGCGACGCGTCGCGACTGTCGGGCCGGCCGTGTGAGTGCCGGGCCGGGCGCGAGCACTTCGCTGCCTCGCCGCATGCCGCGGACGAGCGAGCGTTCGAGGTCGGCCCGGCTGACGTCGATGGCGTCGGCGTCGTCGGGCGCGGTGAAGCGGTCGCGGATGACGCTGGGGTCGGCGACGGTCCAGGTGAGCTTCATGCCGTTGTGGGTAACGTGCAGGCGTGGGTTGCCTTCGTGTTCGTCGAAGCGGAATGAGGCGTCGCCGAGTTGGCGCGAGCGCCATGTGTTGTCGTTTGCTTTGCGGACGCCTGCGAAGGAGGTGAGCATGGTGGCTGCCATGTTCGCGTCGGCGCGTTGGAGCATGTTGAGGTAGAGGAAGGCTTCGCTGTCTTTGCTGACAAGGCGGGTGAGGAGGTTGGGGCCGTTGAGGTGGTCGTCGGGGTCGGTGGGGCCTTGGCCGACGAAGGTGACGTTGCGGTGCGGGAGGTGCATGCGCGTGTCGTCGGGGCTGCGGAGCAGGTGCATGCTGTAGGTGTCGTGGTCGACGTGGACGAGCCAACGATCATCGCCGAAGCGGGCGAGGTGAGCGGTGATGGCGATGTCGGGGTCGTCGAGCTGAAGCTCGATGGTGGCGGCGGCGGGGCCGTTGGACTGCATGATTTCGAGGAACGGCCGAAGCTGGCGGGCAAGCTCGTCGGAGGCGTGGGCGGCTGGCGCGGCGAGGGTGAGGGTGAGCACGGCAAGCAGGGACATCAGCAGTGCCAAGGGGCGAAACCGTCGCATGGCGATCCTTTCGTGGTGAAGCGAAGCGAATGGAGCAGTAGCGGTGGCGCGGCGGCGGCGCGGCGCGTCTGGAGGTGTTATACGCGAACGGGGGTGAGGTGGTTACAGGGTGGTGAAGATGTTGTTGCGTTGATCGATGAGGTGAGGGGGGAGCCCAAGGACGGCTGTCCCTGGGCTTTGTGGGGCGTCGTGGGTTTGGGGGGTGGCGTATGATGGGGGGTGTGAAGTGGGACGATCAACAATTCATGGCGGCGGCGCTGGGGCTGGCGGCGCGCGGACGCGGGGCGGTCGAGCCGAACCCGATGGTCGGGGCGGTGATCGTACGCGATGGGCAGGTGATCGGCGAAGGTTGGCATGCGCGGTTCGGCGGGGCGCACGCGGAGGTGGAGGCGATCACGAACGCGCGGGGGCGAGGGCAGGATGTGGCGGGGGCGACGATGTATGTCACGCTTGAGCCTTGCTCGCATACGGGCAAGACGCCGCCTTGCGCGGAGGCGGTGATCGAGGCGAAGCTGGCGCGGGTGGTGATCGCGATGATCGACCCGTTCGAACGGGTGGCAGGGTCGGGCGTGCGTCGGCTACGCGAGGCGGGGGTGACGGTGGAGGTTGGGCTTTGCGAGCGGGAGGCGCATGAGCTGAACGCGGCGTTTGTGAAGCGGGTGACGATGGGGCTGCCGTGGGTGGTGCTCAAGTGGGCGCAGACAGTGGACGGGCGGATCGCGACGGCGACGGGGGATAGCCAGTGGATTTCGTGCGAGGCGTCGCGACGGCGGGTGCACGAGTGGCGGGCGCGGGTGGATGCGGTGATGGTGGGCGCGGGCACGGCGGTGGCGGACGATCCGCAACTGACGGCGCGGGATGTGGCGGTGCATCGGCTGGCGCGGCCGGTGGTGGTGGACCCGAACCTGCGGACGCCGACCACGGGGCGACTGGCGACCGCGTCGGCAAAGCGACTGACGCTGGCGGTGGACGAGGCGGTGCTCGCGGCGGGCGGCGAGGCGGTGCAGCAGTGGCAGGCGAAGGGGACGTCGCTGGTGGGGCTGCCGCGGCTGGATGGGAATGAAGGCATGCTCGACCTGCGGCCGCTGCTGCGCGGGCTGGTGGAGCAGCATGATGCGACGAACGTGCTGGTGGAAGGCGGCGCGGGGCTGGCGGGGGCGCTGCTGAGCCAGGGGCTTGTCGATCAGGTGCTCGCGTTTGTGGCGCCGAAGGTGGCGGGCGATGCGTCGGCGCTGGGGGCGGTGCGTGGGTGGACGTTGGGGCGGATGGCGGACGCGCTGCCGCTGCGGCTGCATGATGTGGAGCGGATTGAGGAGGATGTGCTGCTGGATTATCGCGTGGGGGAGGCGCGGGGGTGATGGGTTCCGTCAGTATCGGGTGCGCCGACGCCCACGGCGTCACGCCGTGGGCTTCGATCGCAATCGGGATTGATGTGGGATTCGGGTGCGTGGGCGCATAAAAAACGGCTCGCGTGTTGCGAGCCGCTTGAAAAGCTGGATCACCTCGGCGGACGGCTCGACGACGATTTGCTCGAACCCCAATTGCAGGTGGGTGCGTCGCCGGGGCATCCCGAACTTCCACTCATAGGAGGCCTGCCCATCGTGCCCGATCTTCGCTCCCTTGGGGTTCATAAAGGTTCGAGCAAATGCGGTCGTTCTAGCTCGAAGCCGTGCCAAAGGCGATCTTCACTTGTCTGTCGGACATTATACCTTTCGTGCTCAGGCGAGGCCAGTGTTTCGAGGCGTTGAATTGGGGAAACGTGGGGGCCAGGTGCCCACGGAGGCCATCCGTGGGCTTTGCCGTTTGACCCTGGGGCGCGGTTATTTGGTTACGTGCTTGAGTTTTGTTTTGCCCAGCGCGAAGGCGAGGACGTCGTCGACGTTTTCGACGAACTCGAAGCGGCATTTCTTTTTCACCTGCGTGTCGACCTCTTCCATGTCGCGCTGGTTTTCCTTGGGTAGCACGATGGTCTTGATGCCGACGCGTGAGGCGGCGAGGGATTTTTCCTTGATGCCGCCGACGGGTAGGACCTTGCCGCGCAGCGTGACCTCGCCGGTCATGGCGAGCTTGGAGCGGATGGGCAGGTCGAGCAGCAGCGAAGCGATGGCGGTGTACATCGCGACGCCAGCGCTGGGGCCGTCTTTGGGCACGGCGCCGGCGGGCACGTGAATGTGCAGATCGCGATCGGCGAGTTGCTTCACGTCATAGCCGAGCTCGGGCGCCCGGCTTTTGAAAAGTGACAGCGCGGCGCTGGCGGACTCTTTCATGACATCGCCGATCTGGCCGGTGAGCACGATGTTGCCCTTGCCGGGGTAGGCGGTGGCTTCGACGAAGAGCACCTCGCCGCCGGCGGGCGTGTAGGCGAGGCCCATGGCGACGCCGGGCGCTTCGCGGCGCATCTCAAGTTCGCGGGTGTACTTCTCGGGGCCGAGCATTTCGCGGACGAGCTGGCCGTCGACGATCGACGTGTGTCGGCTGCTCTTCTTGCCGTTCTTTCGTCCGTTGCTCTTCGGATCGCCTGCGACACGAGCGGCGACGCCGCGGCAGACCGCGCCGATCTGTCGTTCGAGTTCGCGGACGCCGGCTTCGCGGGTGTAGTCGTCGATGGCTTTACGCAGGCCGCTGGCACGCCACTGGCATTGCTTTCGCGTGAGGCCGTTTTCTGTCAGTTGACGGGGGACGAGGTATTTGCGGGCGATTTCGACCTTGTCGTGGTCGGTGTAGCCGGCGATGTCGATCACTTCCATGCGGTCGCGCAGCGCGGGGGGCACGGTGCCCATGTAGTTGGCGGTGGCGATGAAGATGACCTGCGACAGGTCGAAAGCGACATCAAGGTAACGGTCGACGAAGGCGTTGTTCTGCCGGGGGTCGAGCACTTCGAGCAGCGCGCTGGAGGGGTCGCCTCGGAAGTCGGCGCCGAGCTTGTCGACTTCGTCGAGCATCATGACGGGGTTGTTCGTACCCGCACGGCGGAGCTCTTGAATGATGCGGCCGGGCATGGCGCCGATGTAGGTTCGACGGTGGCCGCGCACTTCCGCTTCGTCGCGGATGCCGCCGAGGCTCATGCGTGCAAACTTGCGTCCGAGCGCGTCGGCGATTGACTGGCCGAGGCTGGTCTTGCCCACGCCGGGCGGCCCGACGAGGCAGAGGATGGGGCCGCGGCCTTCGGGATTAAGCTTGCGGACAGCGAGGTACTCGATCAACCGCCGTTTGACCTTTTCGAGGTTGTAGTGATCGCGATCGAGGATGCGGCGGGCGCGTTCGAGGTCGAGCTTGTCTTCGCTGGCCTTGTTCCAGGGCAGGTCGGCGAGCAGTTCGAGGTAAGTCGTGATGACCGAGTATTCCGGGCTCGCGGCGGGGATGACGTCGAGGCGGTTCAGCTCACGCTGCGCCTCGTTCATGACTTCCTCCGGCAGGTTGGCTTCTTCGAGGCGATCGCGCAACTGCTGTACCGACTCGCCGGCTTCGCCGTCTTCGCCGAGCTCGCGCTGGATGGCTTTGAGCTGCTCGCGAAGGTAGAGCTTGCGCTGCGACTGGCCGATCGAGCTTTGCACGTCCTGCTGAATTTTCTGCTGCAGGCGGGCCATCTCGAGTTGATTCGTCACGGCCCGCAGCACGGTGCGGACGCGCACTTCGACGTTGGTTTCCTCCAGCAGGTCCTGCTTGGCGGGCACGTCGAGGTCGAGGTTGGACGCGAGAAAGTCGGCGAGCGTGCCGGGCTCTTCGATGTTCATCATCGCGGTCAGCGCCTGCTCGGGCGCGTTGGGCGTGAGCTCGATGAGCTGGCGGGCCTGGTCGCGAAGCTGGTTGACGCTGGCTTCGAAGCGTCGGCTGGTGGCGGACTTTTCGGTCAGCGGCTCGACGGCGGCGCGGAGGTATGGCTTTTCCTGCTTGAGGCGTTTGATCCGCACCCGGCGAAGGCCGTGCACGATGATCGACACGGTGTCGTCCTGCTGGCGGATGAGCTTGAGCACCGTGCCGGCGGTGGCGACGCGATAGAGGTCGTCCATCTCCGGCTCGTCGACATCTTCATCTTTCTGCGCGACGAAGGCGATGATCTTCGACTGCGGCAGCGACTCTTCGAGCATCTGCCGACTCGACGGTCGGCCGACGGTCAACGGCATCACCGTGCCGGGGAACGCGACCGTGCCGCGCAGCGGCAACAGAGGCATCACCTCCGGCAGCTTGGCCTGCGCTTCGTTTTCGTCTGGGTTGTCGCCCGTCCGCGTGGCGGGCACGACGAGTTCCGCCTCGGCCGGGGGATTGACGTTCGCCTCCCCTGCCTGGCGTGCCGGACCGCGCCCGGTCGAACGACGGGTCGGCCGTTTGGTCGACCGCTGCGTCGTGCGCTTGGTCGTGCGCTTGGCCATGCGCTTGGTCGTGCGCTTTGATTGTTTCGCCGACTTACTCAAAAGATCACCTTATCCCTCACGCCACCGCCGCCTGTTGAGGCGGGATAGCGACTGATGTTTCGCCCCACGATACACGCCCCGGCAAATCTCGCGTCAACTGCGGCACCTGCGTCAACTCCGCCTGCCGCGGCCGCGCGTCGGGCGCGTGGGCAGTGTGATGCAGAGCATGCCATCGTGATACGTGCTTTGCACCTTGTCCAACAGTACGTTCATCGGCAGCGGAATCTCGCGACTGAACGGCCCGTCGTCGATCTCCATGTGCACGGTCCGCACGGGCTGCTCGCTCGACGGCGCGGGGTCGGGCGGCTGGCGGATGCCTTCGACCCACAGTCGGCCGGGCTCGACGCGAACCTGCAACCGCTCGCGCGATACGCCGGCGAGCTCGACGCAGATCTGTACGCGATCATCGAGCTCGTACACATTCACCGCCGGCTCCCACATCCGGGCGGAGGTCGGCCGATCGGGCTTCGGCACGCCCCGTTGTCGAATCACTGCTGTGACCTGACCACTGAACGACCACATCGGATTGCGTCGCGCCATAGAGAAACCGCCTTCCAAACCACGCAGAGGTTACGGAGTGCATGGTAGTCCGCCTCATACCGTCGAGCCAGAGGGGGACGCGATGCAGTGCAACTTATATAAGAGGACAACGCGCGTTCCCCCTGGCAACATTCAGCAGCGGTGCTTGCACCGCGCGCTCGAGCCCGCACGACGCAGAGCGCGGTGCAAGCACCGCGGCTAAATGGGGATCGCGAGATCGAAGCTGCGTCGCGGGCCCTAGATTAATGAATTAAAGGCCTGCATATCTTTTATTATCTGCTACATTATCCGCATGAACGCCCCTCCGAGGGGCCTATGTGGAGGTTATTGGCATGATGTCTTCGAAATCCCGGTTGGTGACGTATCGATGGATTGCCCTGTTTGCCCTGCTGCCGACGGCTTTCACGCTGGCGGGCGGCCGCGTGTTGGCGGACGACTTCGACGCGCTGCGCGACGACATGCAGCGGATGCAGCGGCAGCTCGACGCACAGCAGGCCGTGATCGAACGGCAGCAGCGCGAGCTTGAATCGCTTCGGCCGACGGATGCGCAGGAGCGCTGGCTGGACGAGGCCCGCTCGGAGCAGGTGCGTCAACTGGCGGCGGAGGTGATCGCGGACGCGGACGCTCGCGACACGCGTCGGCCTTGGGCGGGACATGATGGCACCTTTTCACTGCGGTCGGCCGACGGACGGTTTCGATTGAACATCGGGGCGCTGTTGCAGCCTCGCTACGTCTACACGCACCGGGCCGGCGACGCGGAGGACAGCTCGACGTTTACGATCAACCGCGCGCAGCTCGACTTCGCGGGGCATGTGTTCGACCCGCGGTTCACGTTTCGGCTGATGCCCGAGTTCGCTCGCGATCCGGAGATGCTCGACGCGTGGGTGAACTTTGCCTTCATGGATCAGTTGCAGGTGCGAGCAGGCCAATTCACTGTGCCGTTTCAGTGGCATCGTGTGATCACGCACCGCAGACAGCATTTTTCGCAGCGCGGCCTGGCGTCGGAGACGTTCGGCGTGCCGGGCGGGTATGACATCGGCCTGATGGTGCACGGCCGAGGCTCGCAGCGCGACTGGGATTACGCGCTGGGCTTCTTCGGCGGCGAGGGGCGAAACGTGGGCATCACCGAGGGTACGGGGCATATGGCGGTCGCGCGGATGAGCTACGCGCTCATGGGCACGCTGCCGACCGCCGAGTCGGACATCACCACCATGGACGGGCCGGGCCTGAGCGTCGGCGGCGGTCTGCTGGGCGCGTGGGACAACACGCTGCGCGACTGGGACCGCGGCCAGTCGCTGGTCGGCGACACGGCCGGCGACTGGCTCGCCGCCACCGCCGACGTGCACTACCGCTGGCTGGGCATCAGCCTCGCGGCCGACGGCTACTGGCGGCATGTCTCGCCAAGCGACTCGGCGGTGGCGTCGTACGACGGCTGGGGCTTCGGCGTCTCGGCGGGCTACACGTTCATGCCGGAACTCTACGAAGTGGTCGCCCGCGTCGGCCAGGCGATGGCGGACACGAACGTCGGCGACACCCGGCAGCGCGAATACGGCATCGGCCTGAACATCTACCACGAGGGGCACGCCTGGAAAACCCGCCTGAACTACCTCTACCTCGACACTCCCCTGGGCGACTCAGGCCGATTCATCCTCGAACACCACCTGGACTTTTGATTTGCCGCCGGGCTGAGCGACTGAAGTCGCTCAGCCTCACGCCCCAAGCCTCAAGCCCCACTGCCTCACGCCCCACGCCCACCGCGCGGTATAATGCCGCGTCATGCCGCGACTGCTTTCCATCACCGCCGCCCTGCTGCTTCTCGCCGCGCCTGCGGTGCACGCCGACTCGACGGTGGTTGGCCCGGTCGATCCGAATACCGCGTTCGGCCCGATGACGATCGACCAGGGTGTGGGCGATCTCGACCCGGTGGGCACGAGCCTTCGCCGACTCGAGCCGGGCAACGCGATGCACAGCACGCGCGTCCGCCTGCATCGCCAGCCGGGTGCGGGCGATAACCCCGGCCAGCCGCAGATCGACCCGACAACGGGCCTGGCCTTGCCGAGCATGTACCGTTACAGCGCGCCGGGGGTCAATGCGTTGTTCGATCGGCCGGACTATGTGATGAAGACCGGCACGGGCTCGCGCGACATGGCGCGTAACGTGGCGGCTCGGCCGGACGGCGCGTTTATTGAGGCCGTGCCTGCGGGCACGATTTTCGACCTTCGGCCGGAGTCGGCGTATCAACATCTGATGGCGCCGTTTCACACCCACACCGAGCCGGAAGACTGGCAGGACATGCGGGTGGACCATCGCTATCGCATAGACGGCCGAGCGAACCTCGGCGGCGGCGAGCGTGGTGATCGGGGTGAGCAGTTTGATCGCAGCCGACATCCGCACATTCCGCCGGACACGGAGATTCCCGCGCGTCTGCCACGGCGTTTTGATCCGGAACCGAAGCCCGAGCCGACCGCGGCGTCGGAGTCAGAGTCGGCATCTGAGTCGACGTCGGATCGTGAGCGGGAGTAGTTGGCGGCCCGCGTCGGCGTGGGCAGCCGCTGGTGTCGGCATGTCGCTATAATGCGGCCGATCGGGGCGATTAGCTCAGTTGGCTAGAGCGCTTCCCTTACAAGGAAGAAGTCACAGGTTCGAGTCCTGTATCGCCCATTTCTGCCGGCGCGGTCGCATGGCGGGGAGTGCGGGTCCGAGGGGGTGGGTCCGGGGGTGGGTCCGAGGGTGCGGCGCGGGGTGGGTTGATCCGTAGCGATCGTTTCGAGCATTGTGTTTTCGCCGACGGGCCGACGCCTGTCGGGTGTTGATGTATTTTTGCCGTTTTTTGCCCATTGCCGAGGCCGCGCCATGACCGCCACGCCGACGACTGTTGCCGACTCGCCCGCCGCGGTGAGCCGAGTGTTCCGATTTGAAGTGCGCGCCGTGGAAGGGCAGGTGGACCCGCACGCCGAGACGGTGCATCGCGAGGCGGCGTCGGCGTTCGCGGGCGAGCCGAGCGTTGAGCGTGTGTTGGCAGCGCGGGTGTACCTGATCGAAGCGGCGGTGGATGGGTCGACCCTCGAGCCGGCGGCGCGGGAACTGCTGGGCGATCCGGTGGCGCAGGCGGTGCACGTGGGCGTTGGGCCGACGGCGGAGCGGGCGGCGACGGTGGAGGTGCACTACCAGCCGGGCGTGATGGACCCGGTCGCGCAGTCGACGCGCGAGGCGTTGGTGGAAGCGCTGCCGAGCCTGTCGCTGGAGCAGGTGGACGTGCGGACCGGCTGGCGGTTTGACCTGGTGTTCGCTGAGGGCGCGGCTCGGCCGAGCGAAGCGGACCTGCGCGGCTTTGCCGAGCGAGCGCTGGCCAACCCGGTCATTCAAGAGATTCACCTTTCGCCTTTCCATCCCGACGCGTTCCCGCACGGCCACGCGTACAAGCTGCACCTGACCAACGTCAACATCCGCGACCTCGACGACGCGGGCCTGATGAAGCTCTCCCGCGAAGGCCACCTCTTCCTCTCGCTCGATGAGATGCAGGCGATCCAGCATTACTACCGCGAGGCCGACCGCGAGCCAACCGACATCGAACTGGAAACCCTCGCCCAGACCTGGTCGGAACACTGCGTTCACAAAACACTCAAAGCCACCATCGATTACAAATCCGAAATTCGAAATCCGAAATCCGACATTCGCTTCGAAGGTCGCCCGGGCCACGAAGTGCACGAAGACGGCACGGTGACGATTCACAACCTGCTCAAGTCCACCGTCGCCGCGGCGACGCATGAGCTGATGAGCAAGGAACCGCACAGCACCTGGTGTGTCAGCGTCTTTGAAGACAACGCGGGCATCGTTCGCTTCGACGACGAAGACGGCGTGTGCATCAAAGTCGAAACGCACAACCACCCGTCCGCCATCGAGCCCTACGGCGGCGCGGCGACAGGCATCGGCGGCTGCATCCGCGACATTCTCGGCACGGGCCTCGCCGCCATGCCCATCGCCAACACCAACACGTTCGCCGTTGCTCCGCCGGATACGACCGACCTGCCGCGCGGCGTGATTCACCCCAAGCGCGTCCTCCAGCAGGTCGTCGCGGGCGTACGCGACTACGGCAACCGGATGGGCATCCCCACCGTCAACGGCAGCGTCTACTTTCACAACGACTACCTTGGCAACCCGCTGGTGTTCGCCGGCTGCATCGGCCTTATCCCGCTGGACAAATGCTTCGGCAGCGCTCGGCCGGGCGATCGCATTATCGCGCTCGGCGGCGCGACGGGCCGCGACGGCATTCACGGTGCGACCTTCTCCAGTGCCGAGCTGACCGACACGCACGCGGACGAATTCAGCCATGCGGTGCAGATCGGCAATCCGATCACGCAGAAGAAGACGGCCGACGTGATCCTCAAAGCCCGCGACTGGGAAGATGGTCCGCTGTTCAGCGCGATCACCGACTGCGGCGCGGGCGGCTTTTCCAGCGCGGTCGGCGAGATGGGCGAAAAGGTCGGCGCCTATGTCGAACTCGAAAAAGCGCCGCTGAAATATGCGGGCTTGAGCTACACGGAGATCTGGATCAGCGAGGCGCAGGAGCGTATGGTGCTCGCCGTGCCCGCGGAGAAGGTGGACACGCTTCGCGCGTTGTGCGAATCGGAAGACGTAGGCTTCAGCGACCTCGGCGCGTTCGGCTGCGGCACGGACGGCGCGACGCATGAGCAGCCTGACGAGCCGACGCTGATTCTGACATACGAAGGCACGCAGGTCGGCCAACTCACGATGCACCTGCTGCACGACGGCATCCCGACGCCCACGCGACAAGCGGAGTGGGGGTCGCAGAAGGTTTCTGGTTCCTCGTCTCTCGTTTCTGGTTCGGGAAGCAAGCAACTCGAAACGCGAAACTCGAAACTCGAAACGCTGCTATCGCACCCCAACATCGCGAGCAAGCATTGGATTGTTCGGCAGTATGACCACGAAGTGCAAGGCGGGTCGGTGGTCAAGCCGTTGGTCGGGCCGGAGCAGGACGGGCCCAGCGATGGTGCGGTTGTTCGGCCGAAGCTTGATAGCCGAAGGGGTGTGGCGCTGGCGAGCGGGATGGCGCCGCATCTGTCGGAGAAGGCGACCGGCGAAGGGCTTGCGGTGGATGGCGATTCGTATTGGGCCACGCTCGCCGCGATCGACGAAGCGGTGCGCAACGCGGTGTGTGTCGGGGCCGACCCGGCGCGGATTGCGATACTGGACAACTTCTGCTGGCCGAAGTGTGACGACCCGCAACAGCTCGGCTCGCTGGTTCGCGCTGCCGAGGCGTGCTACGACGGGGCGATGGCCTACCGCACGCCGTTCGTGTCGGGCAAGGACTCGCTGAGCAACCAGTTCACGACCGACACGGGGCGGGTGATCACCATTCCGCCGACGCTGCTGGTGACGGCGATGGGCATCGTGGACGACGTCGCCCGCAGTCGCACGATGGACGCCAAGGCCGCGGGCAACGCCCTGCTGATCGTCGGCCAGACAAGCCCCGCGCTCGGCGGCTCGCATTACACCGCAATGGGCTTCGCCAACGAAGGCGACAACCTCACCATCCCGCGCCTCGACCTCAAGCAGGGCCCGCGCAACGCCCGCGCGGTCGCGAGCCTGATTGCAGATGGGTTGATCGCGTCGGCCCACGACTGTTCGGACGGCGGGCTGCTCGTCGCCGCGGCGGAGATGGCCTTTGCCGGCCGCATCGGTCTGCAACTGGACCTCACCCACCTGCCCGTCACGCGCGAGCTGGACATTGACACCGCCTGCTACGCCGAGACGCCCAGCCGATACCTGCTGGAAGTCTCGCCCGCGAAGCTCGACCAGGTGCTCAAGAAGCTGCTGGAAATTGACGCGCCGTTCGCACAGATCGGCACGTTCAACGACAGCGATCAGCTCACCGTCCGCACGGACCGCGAAGGCCAAACCTTCGACGCCACGCTGGATGAGCTTCGCAACGCCTGGCTTGCGCCGTTGGACTGGTGACCACCATTAGCCGCGAAGCGCAGCGGAGCGCGGTTTGTACCATCGCGGTCGTTACCATCGCGGTCGCACAAACCGCGCTCCGCTGCGCTTCGCGGCTAACACCTATAATCCCCTCATGCCCCGCGATACACCTGACAACACGCTTTACCTGATCGACGGCCACGCGCAGATTTTCCGCGCCTACTACGCGATCCGTACGAGCATGACCAGCCCCGTCACCGGCGAGCCGACCAACGCGGTGTTTGCCTATACGGGGATGCTGCTGAAGCTGTTCAACCAGTTTCGCCCGCATTATGTGGCGATGGCGATCGACTCGCCGGGCAAGACGTTTCGCGATGAGTTGTATGAGGATTACAAAGCGCAGCGCGAAGCTCCCCCGGAGGATTTCGCCCAGCAGATTCCGCGCATTCTCGAAATCACTCGGCTGTTCGGCATTCCCGTGCTGGGTCAGGAAGGCGCGGAGGCGGACGACCTGATCGCCACCATCACGCAGCGGATCCTCGACGACGCGGGCCACGCGGACGTGAAGCTCCGCCTCGTTTCGAAGGACAAAGACCTCGAACAACTGCTCGGCGATCGCGTGACGATGTTCGACATTCACACGGACACGACCATCGACACCGACTGGCTGATGGAGAAACGCGGCATCACGCCCGAACAGGTCATCGACCTGCTCACCCTCACCGGCGACAGCGTGGACAACATCCCCGGCGTCAAAGGCATCGGCCCGAAGACTGCCAGCGCGCTGCTGCAACAGTACGGCTCGATCGACAGCCTTTACGAACATCTCGACGAGATCAAAGGCAAGCGCAAGGAGAACCTCGTTGCGGCAAGAGAGTTTCTCCCGACCGCGAAAAAGCTCGTCACGCTCGACCGCGATGTTGATATCCCCTTCAACCTTGAAGACGCAAGAGTGGGAGGTATTGACGCTCAGACGCTGCGCGTGCTGTTCAAGCAGATGGGCTTTAATCGCCACGTCGACGAGCTCGACCGCCTGATCGCCAACGGCAGCGGCGGCGTCCCGCAGACCACCAGCGGGCCGACGTCAACCGGCGGCAGTGTCGCCAAAGCCGCTGCATCGAAGCCCGCCGACCCGCAGCAGCCCGGCCTGTTCGACACGGGCGAGCCGGACGCGAGCGCCGACGCAGCGCCAAGGCCCGACCTTTCGCGAGCCGAGCAATACGACTACGCCGCCATCACCACGCGCGAGCAGCTTGATGATCTGGTGGCCACGCTCAAGCAGCAGAAGCTCATCGCGGTCGACACGGAGACGATCGGCCTCGGCCACAAGACGCAGCTTTGCGGCATCTGCCTCGCGTGGCGGGCGGGCCAGGGCGTGTACGTGCCCGTGCGATCGCCCGAGCCTGGTAAGCATCTCGATCCGACGACCGTGCTCGATGCGCTTCGGCCGGTGCTTGAAGATGATGCGCTGCCCAAGTGTGGCCACAACCTCAAGTATGACCTGCTCGTACTGCGGCACGCGGGCGTGCAGTTGCGCGGCGTTGCGTTTGACTCGATGGTGGGCGCGTACCTGCTCAACAAGCCGGGCCTGGGCATGGACCACCTCGCGCTGGCGGAACTCCAACACGAGACGATTCCCATCAGCCAACTCATCGGCGCGAAGGGCCGAGGCAAGACGCAGAAGACGATGGACCAGGTGCCGCTGGATGTGATCACGCCTTACGCGGCGGAAGATGCGGACCTGTCGCTGAGGCTGGCGGAGAAGATGCGGCCGGAGCTTGACGAGCTTGGCATGTCGGCGTTGCTGGACACGATCGAAACGCCGCTGGTCAGCGTGCTCGCGGAGATGGAGCATCACGGCGTGTTGGTCAACCCGGCGGTGCTGGACGAGCAGCGAAAGAAGCTGGACGAGCGCATTATCGAATTGCGCGACGCGATACACGACGCGGCGGGCGAGCCGTTCAACATTGATTCGCCCAAGCAACTCGCGGAAGTGTTGTTCACAAAGCTGAAGCTGCCGGTGGGCAAGCGGACAAAGACCGGGCCTTCGACCGATGTGGAAGTGCTTGAAAAGCTTTGCGACAACGAGGAACTCACCGATGAGCAGCGGGCCGTGCCGAAGCTGATGGTGGAGTATCGTCAGTTGACGAAGCTGGTGGGCACGTATCTTGAAAGCCTGAAGGAAGCGATCGACGAAAAGTCGAAGCGCATCCACGCAAGCTTTCACCAGACGGGCACGACCACGGGTCGGCTGTCGTCCAGCGGGCCGAACCTCCAGAACATCCCCATCCGCACGGACATCGGCAGGCAGATCCGAAAAGCATTCATCGCGGACCCGGACCATGTGCTGCTGTGTGCCGACTACTCGCAGATCGAGTTGCGCATTCTCGCGCATCTGAGCAATGACGAAGCACTCATCGATGCGTTTGAGAAAGACCAGGACATTCACGCGGCGGTCGCGGCGCAGGTGTTCGGCGTTGACCTTGACGCGGTGACCAGCGAGCAGCGCGGGCATGCGAAGACGATCAACTTCGGCATCGTCTACGGCGTTACGGCGTACGGGCTCGCGCGGCGGATTGAAAACCTCGACGTTGATGCGGCGAAAACGCTTATCGCTGACTACCGCGCGCGCTTCACCGGCATCGACCGTTTCCTGGCGGAGTGCATCGCGCACGCGGAGCAGCACGGCTACGTCAAGACCATGCTCGGCCGACGGCGACCGATCCCGCAGATCAGCTCGACCAACGGCAACCAGCGCGCCCTCGGCGAACGGCTGGCGATCAACACCGTCGTGCAAGGCTCGGCCGCCGACCTGATCAAGCAGGCGATGGTCAACCTGCATCGCCGAATCGAACGCGACAAGCTGCCGATGCGCATGCTGCTTCAGATTCACGACGAACTCGTGCTCGAAACGCCCGGCAGCGAAGCGGCAGCGATGGGCAAGATCGTCCGCGAAGAGATGGAGCAGGCGATGTCGTTGAAAGTGCCCTTACGCGTCGACCTCGGGCAAGGCGCGAACTGGTTCGACGCGAAGTGATTCCACGTTGCAAGTTGCTGCCCATGAAACACGACTACGATTTCGATCCCACGTATGGCTACGACCTCGACGCGCTGCTGCAGGTTGGCGCGCCCGACGCGCCGGCGGACTTTGAAGCGTTCTGGCGGGAGACGTATGAGCAGGCGATGGCGGTGCCGCCTCGGCCGACGGTGACGCAGATCGATCAGACCGATCGGCTGACCGTGTACGAAGTCGACTTCGACAGTTGGGGCGGCGTTCGGCTGGGCGGGTGGTTGACCGTGCCGCGCGAGGGCGATGTCATGCGCGGCATCGTGTTCGGCCACGGCTACGGCGGTCGCGATAAACCCGACCTCAACGTGCCCGGCCCGCCGGCGGCGGTGCTGTTTCCGTGCATACGTGGCTTTCATCGCTCGGCGAAGCCCGACCTGCCGAGCACGGCCGCGCGGCATGTGATTCACGGCATCAAGTCGCGGGAGACGTATCTACATCGCGGCAGTGTGGCCGACGTCTGGGCGGCCGCGAGCGCGCTGGTCGAGCTGTACCCCGGCGCGGCGGACTGCCTCGACTTCATCGGCGGCAGCTTCTGTGGCGGCATTGGCGCGCTGGCCTTGCCATGGGACGACCGCTTCCGTCGCGCGGCGCTTCGCGTGCCGAGCTTCGGCAACCATCCGCTGCGCGTGACGCTGCCTTGCCGTGGCAGCGGCGAAGCGGTGCGGGCGTATATTCGTCATCACTCGGCCGACGCGGTGCTCGATGTGCTCGCGTATTTCGATGCGGCCGTCGCGGCGCGCTGGCTGGAGAAGCCGACGTTGTGTCAGTGTGCGCTCTTCGATCCGAAGGTGCCCCCGCCGGGCCAGTTCGCGGTGTACAACTGCCTGGCCGGCGCGCGGTCAATGCTGGTTCGCAAGGCCGGTCACTTCGACTACCCGGAGCAGGCGGAGGAAGATCGCATGTTGCACGAACACACCGCCGCGTGGTTCGCAGCGTCGGACGTGACGAGTCTGGCGGACGCGCGCGACGAAACATCGGTCAATGAACGTTAGTCGTGGCGTGCGGGCCCCCTGCCGCGCTTAGTCTCATCGCGTCATAAACAAACCGTCGGCCTCGGCGGTGCGCGTGACGTCGAAGTCTGCCAGGTACGCCATCGGCCGACGCGGGTCGAACGCGCTGTCATCGAAAAACGTGTCCGCGCCCAACGCCACCGGCGGCGTGCCCGACAACGTCCACGGCTGCGCGTGCGTGCCTTCGCATTTGTAATCCACCGCTGGGCATGGCAGCGCGAGGTCTTGCGCCGCGGCGCGGTACACCTCCGGCCGATAGACCTCGCGGGCGATCTGTTCCATGTCTACCCGCGGATCGAGTTGGCCCCAGCGGATCATCTGCGTCAGCGTCCACATCGCATGCGACCGCCAGGGGAAGTTTGCCGCGTGTCGGTGAAACACGAAAAAGTCCGGCGTGTTTGTCGTCGGCTCGCCGGGGCCGTATCGAAACTGCCCCGTCAGCGCCGCCGCGACCGCTGAGGGCGATGCATCAACATAGCCTGGCTGCGCGACAAGCTGCGCCGCCTCCTCGCGGTTGTCGGGGTGATCTAACCAGGCGCACGCTTCAAGCAGCGCGCGAATCAGAGCGCGATGCGTGTTGGGGTGACGCAGGGCCCAATCTGCGCGGACGCCGAGCACTTTCTCCGGGCTATTGGACCACAGTTCATGCTTGGCAATCAGCACACGGCCCACGCCGCGCTCGACGGCGACGCTGTTCCAGGGCTCGCCGACGCAGTAGCCGTCGATCTCGCCGCGCGACAGTGCGGTGACCATGCCCGGCGGCGGCACGACGATCAGGCGAACGTCGCGGTCCGGGTCGATGCCCGCCGCGGCGAGCCAGTAGCGCAGCTCGTAGTGATGCGACGAAAAAGGAAACACGGACGCGAACGTCAACGGCTCACGGCCCGCTGCGGCGTTGAACTCGATGACCTTGCGCAACGGCTCGGCAGTGATCGGCCGACGACGCATCGCTTCGGGGTCGACGGCGGTCATCTGCGCGTGCAGCTTGTTGGAGACGGTGATGGCGTTGCCGTTAAGGTCGAGGCTCATGCCGGTGATCATCGGGCACGGCAGGCCGGTGATGCCCAGCGTGGCGGCGAGCGGGATGGCGGCGAGCATGTGGGCGGCGTCGAGTCGGCCGCAGGCGAGCTTGTCGCGGATCGCAGACCACGACGGCTCGCGCGTGAGGGTGACGTCGAGGCCCTGACGTTCGAAGCAGCCTTTATGTCGAGCAACCACCAGCGGCGCGCAGTCGCTCAGCGGAATGAAACCAAGGCGCAGTTCGCGCTGCTCCGGCTCGCCTGCGAGCGGGGTGATGTAAGCCCCCGCGTTCAGCTGACCGTCAGCGGTGGCGCGGTTTGCGTCAGCCTGGGGTGTGTGGTCATTTCGCAACAGCGTGTTCATGGCTTCGCCTCCGCTTCGCTGGACAATAGATGCGCCATGTCAATCACATCCCGGGCGACGTCGACCAGCAGGCGCTTGCGGTCCATCGCGAGCTTTTGCAATGCCCGGTACGCTTCGGGCTCGGTAAGGTTTCGTTGTGACATGAGGATGCCTTTCGCGCGGTCGACGAGCTTGCGCTGGGTTAACGAGGTGCGGGCCTTCTCCAGTTCATCGCGCAATGCCTGGAAGCGGCGGAACTGCGCAATGGCGACCTCGATGATCGGCTGCACCTGTGCACGGTCGATGCGCTCGACGATGTATGCGGACACGCCGGCGTCGATGGCCTGTTCGATGGTTCGGCGATCCTGGTTGGCGCTGAACATGACGATCGGCCGAGGGGCGTCGCGATGGATGGCCTGGACCTGTTCGAGCGTGTCGCGGTCGGGGGCGTCGACGTCGATGAGGACGACGTCGGCCTTAGTCTCGCGGACGCGCTGCGGCAGGAAGTCGCCCGGGCCGGTGCTGCTGACGATGGTGTATCCCGCGCTGCGTAACGCCGACTCCAGCGCCGCTGCGCGGTCGGGATGCTCATCAATCACCATCACTCGCACGGGAGGGTCGGCCATCTGCTATTGCTTTGGGCAAAGCCCGTGCCGCGCGGCCTGCGACTTGTCAGTTGCCGTTCACACCGGCCCGGCCGCGACTTTTTGAGGCAGCAGCCCCGCCGCTGCGCGATTTCTCAACACCGTTGAGCGTGCAATCCCCGCTGAGGCGTGATGAGCGGCTTTGGCATCCGCTTTGCTTCTTCTCTCATCGCCGACCGCGATGGTGCGCCGCTGCTCAATGACGAGCGCGACGCACCTCCCACCCCCGCGCGAGGCTCAGCAAGCCAACGTTGCCTGCTCATCGGACAAGGGTGTCCGTTCCAGCGCCGCTCGACGCGATGACGAACCGATTCGTCATGTGGTCATTGAGCGATCCAGCGCTTCCGCCTTCGGCTCGGCCTGGCCGAGCCGCTGCACACCCGCCCCCGAGAGGAGCCAACGATCATGGAATTAAAAGGCAAAGCGACCCGACTCTGGTCTGATTTTCATCGACTCGACAAGCCACAGATCCGCGCGTTTCACCTGTCATGGTTCGCCTTTTTCCTCTGCTTTTTCGCATGGTTCGGCATCGCGCCGCTGATGCCCATCGTCCGCGATGAGTTGGGCCTGACCGCGCAGCAGATCGGGTGGACGATCGTGGCGTCGGTCGCGATCACCGTGCTCGCCCGCCTGTTCATCGGCTGGGCCTGCGACCGTTACGGGCCGAGGTTGGCGTACTCCGGGCTGCTGGTGTTCTGCGCGTTTCCGGTGATGGGCATCGGCCTGGCGCAGAGCTTTGAAACGTTCCTGATCGCACGCCTGCTCATCGGCGTGATTGGCGCGTCGTTCGTCATCACGCAGTATCACACGTCGATCATGTTCGCGCCCAACCTGGTCGGCACGGCCAACGCGACCAGTGCCGGGTGGGGCAACCTCGGCGGCGGCGTCACGCAGTTTGCCATGCCGGTGGTGTTCGCCTTCTTCGTCACCATCCTCGGCTTCAGCGAGGCGGTCGGCTGGCGGTTAGCCATGGTCTCCGCTGGCGTGGTGTGTCTGCTGGTGGGCATTGCTTACTTTTTCTTCACGCAGGACGCGCCGGAGGGCAACTACCGTGACCTTCGCGCACGGGGCAAGCTGGCTGACGCGAAGAGCACGCGCGGCACGTTCCGGCTGGCGTGCAAGGACCATCGCGTTTGGGCGCTGGCGATCATCTACGCGGCCTGCTTCGGTATTGAGTTGACGATTAACAATGTGGCGGCACTCTACTTCGCTGACTACTTCGGAATGGGCCTGACCACTGCGGGCATCGCGGCAGCGTGCTTCGGGTTGATGAATATCTTCGCCCGCACGCTCGGCGGGATGTTCGGCGACCGGTTCGGATTGAAATGGGGGCTGAAGGGGCGCGTGACCTGGCTGTTCATCGCGCTGTTCGCGGAAGGCATCGCGCTGATGTTCTTCTCGCAGATGACGTGGCTGCCGCTGGCGATCGCGACGTTGATTGTCTTCAGCCTGTTCTGCCAGATGGCGGAGGGGGCGACGTTCGCTGTCGTGCCGTTTGTGAATAAGAAGGCGCTGGGCTCGATCTCCGGCATCGTCGGCGCGGGGGGCAATGTGGGTGCGGTGTCGGCTGGCTTCCTGTTCGCCGGGGCAATCGACTGGTCGACGGCGCTGCTCATCCTCGGCGCGCTGGTGACGTGCTGTTCGTTCCTTGCGTTTGCTGTGCGTTTCTCGCCCGCCATGGAACGCGAAGCGTGGGAAGACCTTCAAGGCGAACTGGCCCGCTCGGAAGCGGACGACGAAAACGCGCCTGCCGGGATGCCGCTGCCTGCGTGATGCCATGACCACCGTTGCCCCCACGAGTTTGACGGTCGAGGGTCGCGAGCTTGTTCAGGACTTCCTGACTGAGCAGCGGCGGATGACCGCGGTCGACCGCTTCAGTCAGCGGTACGATCACGACGATGCGGACGGCGGCGCGCCGGCGCAGGCCCGCTACTACCGCGACCTGATTCCGTTGGCGAAGCCGGAGGCTGGGCAGCAGTATGCGTTCGAGGTTGATCTCGACGCGTGCAGCGGGTGCAAGGCGTGTGTGTCGGCTTGCCATAACCTCAACGGGCTGGACGAAGGCGAAACGTGGCGCGAGGTTGGCCAACTCGTCTCCGGCCCGCTTGATGACCTGCTGCCCGGCGCCTTGGCGGACGAGCACGGTGCATCGTCTAAACTCGAAACTGGAAACTCGAAACTAGAAACCACCATACTTCAACACATCACCACCGCCTGTCATCATTGCCTGGAGCCCGGCTGCCTCGAAGGTTGCCCGGTTAAGGCGTATGACAAAGATCCGGTGACGGGCATCGTCAAGCATCTGGACGACCAGTGCATTGGCTGCCAGTATTGCGTGTTCAAGTGCCCGTACGACGTGCCGAAGTATCACAAAGGCAAGGGCATTGTTCGCAAGTGTGACATGTGCAGCGATCGGCTGGCGGAGGGCGAGGCGCCCGCGTGTGCACAGGCTTGTCCGACGCAGGCGATTCGGATTCGCATTGTTGATGTGGATGAAGTTCGAGCCGACGCGACGGCCGGGCGGTTTCTGCCTGCTTCTCCTTCGCCTGCTGACACGAAGCCGACGACGCGATACCGGACCCGCCGCGATCTTGCGGGCGCGCGTGCCGCCGATGCACATCGACTTGAAGCCGAGCACGCGCATCTGCCGTTGGTGATCATGCTCGTGCTGACGCAGTTGGCGGTGGGCGGCTATCTCATCGGTGCGATCATTGAATGGCTGACAGCGGGGGCGCTGTTCGAACCCGTGCGTTCGCTTCATGCGACGTTGACGCTGGTGTTTGCGGTGGTGGCGTTGGGGGCGAGCACGCTGCATCTCGGTCGGCCGATGTATGCATTTCGCGCGGTGCTCGGCTTGCGGACGTCGTGGCTGAGTCGTGAGATTGTGAGCTTCGGCGGGTTTGCGAAATTGGCGTTCGCGTACGCGGGCGTGAGTTGGTTTGCGGCTGACATGTTCGACGGCGTGCTGGTGCGCGGGCTGGCTGTGATGGTCGCGGTCAGCGGGCTGGCCGGTGTGTTCTGTTCGGTGATGATTTATGTCGACACGCCGCGGCCGTTCTGGCGGGCGAGCGATACGGGGCCGAAGTATCTGTTGACGATGTTGATCCTGGGCGCTGCGGTCACACTACTGTCGGGCGGCGCGGTGGCGGCGGGGTCGTCGACGGTGACGTTTTATGAGTTGATGGCTGGCTGGGGTCGGCCGTTGTGTCTGCTGCTGGCGGGGTTGACGCTGCTGAAGCTCGCGTGGGAGGCGCGCGTGCTGCTTGCGTTGCGCGATATTGAGCAGACGCCGATGAAGCGCAGCGCCCGCCTGCTGGTCGGGCCGCTTGCGCGGGTGACGTTTACGCGCACGCTGACCGGGCTCGCGGGCGGGGTGGCGTTGCCGTTGCTGTTGGTGCAGAGCACGAGCGACCCGGCCGCGCCGCCGCCGGCGTTTCTCACGATCATCGGCATTGCGTTTGTACTGCTGCTGGTGGGCGAGTTGCTGGAACGTTACCTGTTTTTCTCAGCGGTGAGTGCGTTGAAGATGCCGGGAGGGTTGCACGCATGATCAAGCTGCCGACCACCGCCGCGACGTTGACCGACCGGGTGCGCAGTGCGATCCGCAACTGGCATGGTCCGCTGACGCGTGAGCTGCTGCGCGAGCCCGGTCGATTCGGGCTTGGGCAACTGCCCGCGTCGCGCACGCCTGACGCAACGACGACCATGATCTGCGGCTACTGCTCGACGGGTTGCGGGCTCAACATTCATTTGAAAGACAACAAGGCGATCAACCTCACGCCCACCACCGAGTATCCGGTGAACCTCGGCATGGCCTGCCCCAAAGGTTGGGAAGCTCTCAATGTGCTGAACGCGGACGACCGCGCGACAACGCCTTTGCTTCGCGATTCGGCGAGTAACGGCAAGCTTCGGCCGACGGATTGGCATACCGCGCTGACGACTTTCACCGACCGCTTCAAGGCGATTCAACACAAGCACGGGCCGGCGTCGGTGGCGTTCCTCAGCACGGGGCAGATCGTCAGCGAAGAGATGGCGCTGCTGGGCGCGCTGGCGAAGTTTGGCATGGGCATCGTGCACGGCGACGGCAACACGCGGCAGTGTATGGCGACGGCGGTGACGGCGTACAAGCAGTCGTTCGGCTTTGATGCGCCGCCTTACACATACGCCGACTTCGAGCAATCCGATGTGATTGTGCTGACCGGTGCGAACCCGTGCATTGCGCACCCGATCATGTGGGAGCGCATCTGTCGGAATCAGCGGAGTCCGCGCATCGTGGTGATCGATCCCCGCCGAACGGAGACGGCCGTGGCGGCCGAGGCGATGGCGGGCGAGCACTTGCCGCTTCGCCCCAAGAGTGATCTGACGTTGTTTTATGGGCTGGCGAATCTACTGATCGAAGCGGATGCATTGGACCATGACTATATCCGCGAGCACACGACGGATTTTGATGCGTTCGCGAAGCATGTGGCCGACTATTCGCTGGATCGCGTGGCGAACGAAACGGGGTTGCCCGCGCAGCAGTTACGCGCGCTAGCCGAGCTGATCGGCTCGGGCAAACGTGTATCGTTCTGGTGGACGATGGGGGTGAACCAGTCGCATGAAGGGACGCGGGTCGCACAAGCAATCATCAACCTTGCGTTGATGACGGGCAACCTCGGTAAGCCGGGTACGGGGGCGAATTCGATCACCGGGCAGTGCAACGCGATGGGCTCGCGACTGTTTTCCAATACGACCAGCCTGCTTGGTGGGCACGCGTTTACGAATGCTGAACATCGCGAGAAGGTAGCCATGGCGCTGGATATTCCGGTCGATCGGATTCCCAGCGAAGACAGCCTTGCGTATCCGGAGATCATTGAAGCGATCGACAAGGAGCAGATCAAGGGGTTGTGGGTGATCGCGACGAATCCGGCGCACTCGTGGATCGGGCAGCGCGATTTCAAGCGAATCATTGACAAGCTCGACTTTCTTGTTGTGCAGGACATGTATCGCTCGGCCGAGACGGCGCAGCATGCGGACCTTGTGTTGCCCGCCGCGGCGTGGGGCGAGAAGGATGGCACGTTCATTAACTCCGAGCGCCGCATCGGGCTGGTGAAGAAGGTGGCGGAGGCGCCGGGGCAGGCGCTGGCGGACTTCTGGATATTCAAGTTGATCGCGCAGTATTGGGGCTGTGGCGAGATGTTTGCGCAGTGGGAATCGCCGGAGCATGTGTTTCAGTTGCTCAAGCGCGTCACGGCCGACCAGCCTTGCGATATCACGGGGATTGCGGACTACCGCATGATTGATGAATGCAACGGTATTCAGTGGCCGTTCGCGAAGGGGGCGGATTTGAGCAGCGAGCGTCGGCTGTTTGAGGACGGCCGGTTTTATCACGCGGACAGCCGGGCGCGGTTTATCTTTGAGCGCGGGCGGCCGATGCCCGAGCCGGTGAACGAGGCGTATCCGTTCGTGCTGCTGACCGGCCGAGGCAGCAGTTCGCAGTGGCATACGCAGACGCGGACGAGTAAGTCGTCGGTGTTGCGCAAGCTTTATCCGCAACGGGTGTACGTCGAAATGCACCCGGCGGACGTGCGTCGGCTTGGTATTGAAGCGGGCGAACAGGTGTCGGTCGCGTCGCGGCGCGGGGCGTTGCAGGCGATCGCGTTTGTGACGCCAACCGTGCAGCGCGGGCAGGTGTTCGTGCCGATGCACGATGCGCAGACCAATCGGCTGACCGACCCGGTGTTTGATCCGTATTCGCGACAGCCGGCGTACAAGGCGTGCGCGGTGTCGGTTCGGCGTGTGGCGCATTGGGAAAGGCAGGCTATCGAATGAGCAGTGAGCAAGCAGATAACGTTGCGTTGACGATCGAACAACAGCAATACCTGGCCGGCTTCGCGGTGGGTAGCGGCATTGGTGGTTCGCGTGCCGCTGACGGTGGCGGTGGCGGTGACTCGCCAGGATCAACAGAGGCGTATGCGGGGCCGGACGCGATTCATCGCGCGGCGCAGGATCGCACGGTTGCGGCCGGGGGGAAGCTGTGCAAGGAAGAGAAGGCGAAGCGGAAGCAGCATGCGCTGGATATGTGGGACGACCTTGTCGCGCGAGCGAAGCGCGGCGAGTTCCCTAAAGGGACGGATGTGTTGCTGACGAAGTTTCACGGCATGTTTTATGTCGCGCCGGCGCAGGACTCGTACATGTGCCGTATGCGCTTGCCGGGGGGCATCATTCGCAGCGCGGCGTTTCGCGGTGTGGCGGATATCGCCGACGCGCACGCGGGCGGGTATGCCCATGTAACCACGCGGGCGAACCTTCAGATTCGCGAGATCCCCGCCAGCGATCCGGCGCATGTGATCACAAAGCTGCTGGACCTGGGGATCGTGACGCGCGGCTCGGGGGCGGACAACATTCGTAACATCACCGCCAGTCCGACGGCGGGGATTGATCCGCATGAGTTGTACGACACGCGCGAGCTGGCGCGTGAGATGCATCATCACATCCTCAACCATCGCGAGCTTTACGGCCTGCCACGGAAGTTCAACATCGCCTTCGACGGCGGCGGCTGCATCTCCAGCCTCGCCGAGACGAACGACGTCGGCTATGCGGCGGTGCGTGTGGCCGACGAACAGGCAAGCGACGACTTCCCGTCGGGCGTCTACTTCCGCTTGCAACTCGGCGGCATCACCGGCCACGGCGACTTCGCGCGCGATACGGGCATCATGCTTCGGCCGGAGCAGTGCGTGCCGGTGGCGTCGGCGATCGTTCGCGTGTTTATTCAGCATGGCGATCGCACAGACCGTAACAAGGCACGGCTGAAGTACCTGCTTGATGACTGGGGCTTTGACAAGTTCATCGAGCATGTCGAAACGGAGTATGGGGAGGCGCTGCCACGCTTCGCGGTTGAAGCGTGTGAGCCGCGGATGCAGGCGAGGGCTGACGCGCATGTCGGTGTGCATGAACAGAAGCAGGCGGGGTTGCGTTATGTGGGCGTTGTGCTGCCGGTGGGTCGTATTGAAACAGATCAGATGCGGGCAGTGGCGGATATCGCTGAGCGGTACGGATCGGGAACGATTCGGCTGACGGTGTGGCAGAATCTGTTGATCAGTGATGTAAAGGAAACGGACATGCCGGCGGTGCAGGAGGCGCTGCTTGCTGCGAACCTGACATGGCAAGCTAACAGCATCCGGGCCGGGCTGGTCGCGTGCACGGGGAGTCGGGGGTGCAAGTTCGCTGCGGGGGATACGAAGGGACACGCGCTCGCGATTGCTGAAGCGCTCGAAGATAAGCTTGAGCTTGATCAGCCAATCAACATTCACTTGACCGGCTGCCACCATTCTTGTGCTCAACATTACATCGGCGACATCGGCCTGCTCGCGACCAAGGTTGAAAGCAGGCCGGGTAGCGACGAGATGGTTGAGGGGTATCACGTCTATGTTGGTGGCGGGCATGGCGAACAGGCGAACATCGGACGCGCGTTGGCGGCCGACATACCGCACGACGAACTGCCCGCGCTGCTCGAACGGCTGCTTCAAGGTTATATGCGCGAGCGCGAAGGGGATGAATCTTTTTACGCGTTTGCTCGGCGGCATGAGGTTGAACAGTTGAAGGCGATGGTTGAGGGGCAGGTGGTTGGGTGAGGGAGTGATTTGGCGATTTGGTGAGTTGGTGGTTTGGTGATCGGGTGGTTGAGAGAGGGTGGGCCTCACGGATGCAATCCGTGGGCTTTGGTGAGGATGTATTGGGAGTGAATGATGCGACAGGTTCCGACGATTCCAGATAACGCGCCGTTTAATGCGGCGCAGCGCGCCTGGCTTAATGGGTTTTTTGCGGGGCTTGCGGGTGAGGGGGCGGCGAGCGACGCGGGGGCGACGTCGGTTGCGCCTGCCGAACAGGCAGCGGCGGCGCAGACGTGGCGGGATGTGGATGATGAAGATGTTGAGTATGACTGGCATGACCCGGCGATGCCGATGGACGAGCGGATGAAGCTGGCGGCGGACAAGCCGTTGGAGTTGCGGCTGATGGCGGCGATGGCGCAGCTGGATTGCGGGTCGTGTGGCTACTTGTGTCGCAGTTATGCGAAAGCACTGGCAGACGGCGATGACGGTGACATGGGCAAGTGCGTACCGGGTGGCAAGCAGACGGCGCGGATGATCAAACAGATCATGAAAGACGCTGGCGACGAAGCACCTGGCGCGAAAGGCGATGCTGCGGGTAACGTTACGGGCAACGGGCAGGTCGAAGTGCGCAGCCAAGGCAAGGCGATTGTCGATGAGGATGGTCGGCCGAAATATGGCCGGGACCATCCGTTTCCCGCGCCGACGCTTGCGGTGCGAACGCTCACGGGTGAGACGTCGGCGAAAGATGTGCGGTTCGTCTCGCTGAGCATCGCGGGCAGCGGCATGAGCTACAAGGCGGGGGATAGCCTCGGCGTGTTCCCGAAGAATTGTTATGAGTCGGTCGATGCACTGGTACGGCTGACGGGCTTCGGCGGCGGTGAACTCGTGCCGCTGCCCGACGGGCGGGTGATGACGTTTCGCGAAGCGCTCATCGAGTGGTGCGATATCGACAACCCCTCGGATGAGTTGTATGAACTGCTGGCGTCGCATGCGTCGAGCGATGAGGCGAAGCTGCTGAAGCAGGCGAGTGAGGGGTTGGCGGTGGACGGGTTGGTGGACGAGGCGCGGGTGATTGATGTGATGGCGCGGTTTCGTTCGGCGCGGCCGTCGCCGGTGAAGCTGGTTGAGGCGCTGGACCGATTGCAGCCGCGTCTGTATTCGATCGCGTCTTCGCCGAGGCGGTATCCGGATGAGATTCATCTTTGCGTCGGCGTTGTGCGGTATATGCAGGCCGGCCGACGGCGAAAGGGTGTGGCGAGCACGTTCCTGGCGGAGCGGTTGGCGAGCTACGAACCCGTGCCGGCGTATGTGCAGGGTTCGCACGGCTTCGCGCCGCCGAGCGAGGGTGAGCGGGATGTGATCATGGTGGGGCCGGGCACGGGGATCGCGCCGTTTCGCGCGTTTTTACAGGAGCGTGAAGCCACGCAAGCGAAGGGGCGCAACTGGCTGGTGTTTGGCGATCAGCATAGTGCGTCGGACTTTCTGTTTAAAGATGAGCTGGAGCAATATCGCGACGCGGGCGTGCTCACACGGCTGAGCACGGCGTTTTCACGCGATCAGGATGAGAAGATCTACGTGCAGCATCGCATGCTTGAGCATGGCGCGGAGATGTGGCAGTGGCTCGACGGCGGAGCATGCTTTTATGTGTGTGGGGACGCGACGCGGATGGCTGGCGATGTCGATGCGGCGCTGCACGCGATCATCGCGGAGCATGGGCGAATGAGCGAGGCGGAGGCGAAGGCGTATGTGAAGCGGATGACCGATGATCGGCGGTATCTGCGCGATGTGTATTGAAGATGGAGCGGGGGGCGCGCGGCGCAGCGGAGACGCCAAGGGACGCTTTCAATTCGTTTATCGAAAATGATCTTCGACACGAGACCGCGGGCGGCTGAGCGATCAGGCCTTCGCGGTTTTTCGTTCGGCCAATGGCAGAGAGTGACCTCCTGGCTGGATCTTCATGCAGAGCTCGCGAGTTTTTTATAGGCTTGTTTGCGGTGAAGCAGATGGCGCGGCGTCTGGTCGATGGCCGCTGGCTGAATAATGGTCGAACTGAAAGAGAAACACGTGGCTTTAAAAATAGCGATTGCCGGCCTGCGTCATGGCCACATCATGCAAGTGGTCAAGCTCGCACAAGACACCCAGGGCGTGGAACTGATCGCCTGCGGCGAGGACCACGAGCCAACGCGCACCGCGATGGCGGAGCAGGTTTCCATCACGCATGACAACGTGATGCAGATGATCGACGAGGTCGACTGCGATATCGTCGCGATCGGCGATTACTACGGTCGGCGAGGCGCACTGGCGATCACCGCGCTGCAGCGCGGCAGACATGTGCTCAGCGACAAGCCGTTGACCACGAGTCTGGCGGAGCTGAAGCAGATTGCCGACCTCGCCGAGGCGTCGGGCCTGGCGGTGGGTTGTCAGTTGGACATGCCGGAACTGCCGAATTTCGTTCGTCTGCGCGAGTTGGTGCAAGGCGGATCGCTCGGCCGAGTTCATCAGATCGCCTTCGGCGGCCAGCATCCGCTGATGTATGGCACGCGGCCGGGCTGGTACTTCGAGCCGGGCAAGCATGGCGGGACGATCAACGACATCGCGGTGCACGCGATCCACCTGATCCCGTGGATGACAGGCGTTGAGATTGATCGCGTGGTCGCGGCGCGAACGTGGAACGCGTTCGCCGAGGCGGTGCCGCATTTCAAAGATTCCGCGCAGCTGATGCTCCGCCTCTCGGACGGCGCGGGCGTCGTGGGTGATGTGTCGTACGCCATGCCGCGGGAACTGGGCTACAAGCTTGCCCAGTACTGGCGGTTCAGCGTGTACGGCAGCGAAGGCATGGCCGAGACCTCCGCCACGGCTGACCATGTGACGCTCGTCCGGCATGATGATGACAAGCCGCAGCTGCTTGAAGGGCTCGCGCCGAAGCAGCCAAGCTATTTTGAATCGTTCTTGAGCGAAGTGCGCGGCGAGAAGGATCAGGCTGCCATCACCACCGCGGACGTGTTGCGCACCTCGGCGAAGGCGCTTCAGATTCAGGCGTTCGCAGATGAACAAGGCGATAGCGCGGGGCAAGCCCTGGGCTGGCCGATGTGAATCGGTCGAATCGAATTCTTCATCAAACTCGGCGCTGGGGATGAGGGTGACGCCCACGGCGTGACGCCGTGGGCTTCGATCGTACCCCGAGAGTCATGTCCGGTTCGTATCAGAATCAATAGCCCTTCGCCCAGGTGTCTTCGATGTCGGCGGCGACGGTTTCGGCAATGAAGCAATCCGTGCGAAGCGTCTGGTGGATGCTCGATGGCAGGCGAGGTGTTACGGGCCCGTGGTAGCAGAGGCGGGCGATGAGGCGCTGCCAACTCGTGGCGGTGCCGGCGACGCTCAGGGCTGCCATTTCCCAACGATGGCGGGCGGCGATGATTTCTTTCGGGCCGACGGTTGCGGCTTTGGGGGGCACGGCGGAGAGGTCGCCGCTGTAGCCCATGCTGCCGTGCAGTGAGTTTTGCGCGATGGTGAACGGGCTGAGCGTGCAGATGCGTGTGCCCATCTGTTTCCATTCCTCGAGCGAGACATCGCGGTCGCCGCCGAACTCGGGCGCCTCCGGCTCGACGAAGGCGACATGCCCCACCCAGCCGGGGCCGGTGTAGCTGATGTCGAGTCCGCCGGCGTCGTGCATCAGGTCGAGGTAGTGGTCGAGGTTGTCGTTGGTCGGGCCCACCACCTGATTGCGCCGCGGGCGCAGGTCTTCGTCGATCTCGTTCCAGAAGAATCGCAGCAACGAATAGACGAAGCCGCGCTGCCAGTTGTCCGGCGCGACGCGGCCGTCCTGGTCGGCGTACTCGTCCATGGCGAAGAACCAGGCATGCTTGCAGTTCAGCCGAGTGCGGTTGATCCAGCGGGCGAGGTGGCGATAGTCGGGGATGGGGTTGGGCAGCAGCATGACGCAGGGCTTGCCTTCGTCGGCGGTCGCCTTCAGCCGGGCGTACATGTCCGAGTACATGAGATGGAGCAGGTCGCCGTCGGCGATAACGCGAATGCGGAAGTCGGGGTTGTCGTGCTTGTCGATCTCGCTTCGCTTGATTGCCCGGCAGCGAGCGATCACGTCGCGGTCACGAAACGGGACGTGCAGTGATGGTTCGTACTGGAAATCACCCATTGGTTTGGCCTTCCGCTGTCGAACGCTGGGGGGGGGGCGAAGCAGGGTTCGCCCATTCGTTTATTTTTGTGAATTTGTGTTTATATTGAACATGCGAGTAAGTGTCAATCGAATCATGAGCGGAACACCTCGCACGCCCCATGGGCGTGATGAATCTTGCTGCGCACGCGGGGGGCGAGGATCGGCCCTAGAATGTCGGCCATGAATCGCCGGACTGCCGACTCAAACTGGACCACCCGTCGCCTGCTGGAATGGACGGCCGAGCATCTGAAACGGCACGGCGTGGACAGCCCCCGCCTGTCGTCGGAAATGCTGCTGTCGCATGTGCTCGGGGTGCAGCGGCTGAAGCTGTACATGGACCCGGACCGCCCGGCGAGCGAACTGGAGCGGGCGGCGTTTCGCGAGCTGGTCGAGCGGGCCAGCCAGCACGAGCCGGTCGATTACCTGGTGGGCCAGTCGTCGTTTTTTTCGATGATGTTCAAGGTCAGCCCGGCGGTGCTCGTGCCTCGGCCGAGCACGGAGACGGTGGTGGAGCATGTGATTCAGCACGCTCGACGGACGCCGGGCTTTCACAACGCGACCATCGCGGACGTGTGCACCGGCAGCGGCGCGATCGCGGTGGCACTGGCGAAGCACATGCCCCACGCGCGCGTGATTGCCACCGATCTATATGAAGACGCGCTGGCGATCGCGCGGGAGAACGCAAAGCGGCATGATGTGAGCGACCGGATCGAGTTTCGTCATGGCAATCTGCTTGATGCGTTGGGGTCGGATCGTGTGCAGTACCTGGTGAGCAACCCGCCTTACATCAGCGATGAGGAATGGGACGCGGTCGCGCCGAATGTGAAAGACTACGAGCCGGTGCACGCGCTGCGCAGCGGGGTGGATGGGCTGCGCGACCTGCGGGTGTTGATCGCTCACGCGCGGGAGCACCTCGCACGGCCAGGGCAGGTGGTGTTTGAAATCGCGGCGTCGCAGAAGAAGGCAGTGCTCGCGCTGGCGGAAGAAGCGGACGGGCTGACGAACGCGCATGTGCTGGCGGACCACGAGGGGCTGCCGCGTGTGCTGGTGGCCGACGCACGGTAGGCGAGTTGTGAGGAGCGGTAGCTGTGTCGAAGCCGACGAATGATGAGCCCTCGCCGTGGCCGCCGCCGGGCATCGGGCCCTGGGTGCTGGCGTCGATGACGTTGTGGTCGGCGGTGCTGCTGGTGAAGCTGTATCCGTTCTCGTTCGACAGCGCCGGCTCGGGCGGCGAAGGGCTGCTGTCGCTGTCGCCGCGATCGGGGACGACGGTGTTATGGCAGATCGCGATGTTCGTGCCGCTGGGGTTTGTCGAGGCGCAGCTGGCTCGGCGACTGCTGGAGGGCTTTTCCGCTGCGACATTGATGCTGGTGATGCTCGATGCGGGGCTGCTGAGCCTGGTTGGTGAGACGGTGCAATGGTGGCTGCCGACGCGGACGAGTTCGGTGATCGACCTGGCGGCAAACATGATCGGCGGTGTGGCGGGCTATTTGCTCTGCCAGCATCTAAACGACTGGCGGAATCGCGGTTGAACGAAGCGGGCGCGGCGGCTGCGTTTTCGTCGGTCGGCCGGGGCGTGTATCCTGTCGGGTCTGACTTCCCCGTTTCGACGCATTATTGAAGAAAGCGAGACTGTTTCATGCCCGTTTCCACAGAAATGTTCGACCTCACCGGCAAAGTCGCCCTGGTCACCGGCGGGACGAGCGGCATCGGCAAAGCCGTCGCGGCCGCCTTCGTTCAGCACGGCGCGAAGGTGCTGGTGGGCTCACGCAACCAGGAGAAAGTCGACGCCGCCGCGAAGGAACTCGACGGCATTGCCGACGTCTCCGGCGAAGACCCGGTCGCCGCGGGCGTGTCGATCGACGTCGCCAACGGCGGCTCGGTCGATCGCGCGGTCCGCAAAGCGGTCGATCTGTTCGGCGGCCTGCACATCGTGGTCAACTCCGCCGGGCTGATGTGCAAAAAGCCCAGCTTCGACCTGACCGATTCAGATTTCAACGACCTTTACAACATCCATGTCACCGGCTCGCTGCGCGTCGCGCAGTCGGCGGGGCATATTTTCCGCGAGCAGCATGAAGGCTGCATCATCAACCTCGCGTCGATCAGCTCATTTGTCGACCTGGTGGAAGTGGCGGCGTACGCGAGCGCGAAGAACGCGATCCTCGGTCTGACGCGGAGCCTGGCGAACGAGTGGGCGAAGTATGGCATTCGCACGAACGCGATCGCGCCCGGCTTCGTGCCGACGGACATCAACCGCAAGATGATCGAGGGCACGGACCGCGGCCGACGCATCATTGAGCACACGCCGATGGGTCGCTTCGGCGATTCGAGCGAAATCGCAGGCGGAGCGGTGTACCTCGCCTCGCCCGCCGGCCGATTCGTCAACGGCCACACGATCGTGATCGACGGCGGCTACCTCGCCTCGGGCATCGGCGACAGCGTCGCGCCCTGGGAAAAAGACGACTGATTGAAGCAATCCAATCCACATCAAGCCGCCGACGCGTACACCCGCCTAGGGTTGACGTGTCGGCGGCTTTGTTTTGTGATGAAGCCGTGGGCAGGCATCCAACGAAAGAAGGAGCATCATCATGGCAGAGGCAATGACCGACACGCAGATTCAGCAGGCACTGGGCGACCTGCCCGGCTGGTCGTATGAGCAGGGCAAGCTGCAATGCAAGCACGAGTTCGCCGGGTTTAAGGAAGCGATGAGCTTCATTGTCCGCGTCGCGTTTCACGCTGAAGAACAGGGGCATCACCCGGAAATCTTCAACGTCTACAACAAAGTCTCACTGTCGCTGAGCACGCACGACGCGGACGGCAAGGTGACCGAAAAAGACGTGAAGCTGGCAAAGGCCATCGCAAGCTTCGACTGGCGTGCGCCGAAGTGATGAGCGTGCGCAGCCGACTACGCTGAGGCGTTGTGGCGGGCTTTGAGTTCGTCGGCGTATTCGAGGATCGCTTCGTGCGTGGTGTACGCCGGCTCCCAGTCGAGGCCTTCCTTGGTTGCGCTGAGGTCGGCGCAGGTGTAGTCCTGGTAGAAGCTGTAGGGGTTTTGGAAATAGTCGGGCTCGTAGCTTGTGCCCAGTGCTTCGTTCAGTGAGGCGACGATCTGGTTGAAGCTGGTGGCAGTGCCCGTGCCGACGTTGTAGATGCCGCTGACCGCGCCGGCTTCAGCGCCGGCGAGGGTGCACTCGACAACGTCTTTGACGTAGACGTGGTCGCGGGCCTGTTCGCCGTCGTGGAAGATGCGCGGCCGATCGCCTGCGAGCATTTTCTGCGCGAGCTGGTAGATCATGCTGGCCATGTGTTTTTTGTGGCTTTCGCCGGGGCCGAAGACGTTGAAGTAGCGTAGGCCGACGATGTGAGCGCCGGGGTAGTCGCCCATGGTTTGTCGGGCGAGGTTTTCCATGAGCCACTTGGAGAAGCCGTAGACGTTGGCGGGTTGGCCGGCGTCGTTGAGGTGGAAGGGTCGGCGGGCCCGGGTCGCGCCGTTGGCGGTCGTGCCGTAGGTCGCGGCGCTGGAGGCCCAGACGAGCTTGATCTGCATCTCGGCGGCGAGGCTGAGCAGGACGCCGAAGGGCTCGACGTTGTGGGCGATCATCTGCGCCTGGTCGGTGACGGTGGTGTCGGTGATGGAGGCTTCGTGGAAGATGACGGTGGGCTGGAAGTCTTCGACCAGGCCGCCGAGGTCGAGCTCATGCAAGGGGCGGGCGATGACTTCACCGCGATAGCTGAAGCCCTGTCCATGCTCGTCGGCAAGGTTGGCGAAGCTGCCGGAGCGGAAGTCGTCGACGACGAGCAACTCGGCGTCGGGCTGGGTGGATTGGAGCTGGCGGACGAGGTTTGAGCCGACGAAGCCGGCGCCGCCGGTGATGAGGATGTTCATGGGTATCAGTTTCGCGTTTCGAGTTTCTGGTTTCGAGTTTAGGGGATCAGGATACCGCATGATGGGCGGCGGGTGGAAACTGGGTTTATACTGGCGTCACCGTTATGCGATGCCCTTACTGTGGTGAAAACGACGACAAGGTGATCGACTCCCGCGCGGCCGAGGAGGGGCGGGCGATCCGTCGGCGTCGGCGCTGCCTCAAGTGCGAAAAGCGGTTCACCACGTACGAACATATCGAAGCGCTGCGGCGGATGTGGGTGATCAAAAAGGACGGCACGCGTGTGCCTTACGATCGGCAGAAGCTGCTCGTGGGCCTCGAACGGGCCTGCTACAAACGGCCCGTGCCGGTCGAGCAGCTCACGCAAGCTGTCGACGATGTGGAGGAGGAGCTGTTCCGCCGACGCGAGTCGGAGGTGGACGCGGTGGACATCGGCCACATGCTGGCCGAGCGGCTGAAGAAGATCGACCAGGTCGCGTACGTGCGTTTCGCCAGTGTTTACAAGCAGTTCCGCGACCTCGAAGACCTGATCGACGAAGTCCGCGAGGTGATCGAGTCTTCCGACCCCGGGCAGCCGCCGAACCAGGGCAAGCTGTTCTGAATCATGTCTGACGAGTCGGCAAGAATTGGCAATCCGCATTCTCGGGCCTTTTTACCAATTACTCTGTCAAGTCTTAGAAAAAACACTCGCATTTCGGCGGGCGAGGTGTTAGCTTGAAAGGCGTTGGCCATTGTGATCTCGGATCGACACGCGTTCTGCATCGTCGGCCGACCACGCGCGTCGCGGGTCGGCCAAAACTCATGTCACCCGCTGCCAAGGAGTCGTCCCTATGCCCACTGCCCGAGAAGTGCTGAAAAACAAAGGCTCGCACGTGTTCAGCATCGGCCCGCAGGCGACCGCGCACGAGGCCGCGCTGCTGATGAACGAACACAAGATCGGCTGCCTCGTCGTGCTCGACGGCGGCTGTATTGTCGGCATCTTCACGGAACGCGACATGCTCCGCCGTGTCGTTGCGCGTCGGCTGGACCCGGCCGACGCATTGGTCGGCGATGTGATGACGCGCGAAGTGGTCTGCTGTCAGCCGGACGCGACCCTCGACGACGCGCGAAGCGTCATCATGCATCGACGCATCCGGCATTTGCCTGTCGTCGACGATCGCGGACGGCTGAATGGCCTGATCTCCATCGGCGACCTCAACGCCTGGCAGATCACCGGACAGGAAATCGAAATCCAGTATCTGCACGAATACATCCACGGCCGGGTGTGATCGCACGCACCACACCGCCGACCGCTGGAAGAGCAGGGGCAGCGAAGCCCACGGATTCAATCCGTGGGCTTCATGCTTTTGGACGATCAACTATTTCTTCAACGATTCCACCCATTGCCAGAACGCCTCCGCGCTCGGCTGCGGCAGGAAAACCACGTCATACTGAAAGTCCGGCAGCGGCGCGTCCAACGGCCGAAGGCGCGGCACGGTCCGGATTCGCGAATGGGCTGTGATGAGGTAGGGATATAGCTGCCGCGCCCGCATCTGCTCGAACAACGTCGCTGCGGAGCCCTCGGCCCGCCGCAGCCAGGCATCGGTGATCTCCACCTGCACCACCACGCCGCCGGGCGAGCGCAGCAGTTGATCGAAGCCTTGCAACACGCGCTGCTCCAGCCCTTCCACATCCACCTTCAGGTACGTCGGCCGATCGCTTGGCTCGATCAGCGTGTCGCCGCGCACGACCGGCACGCGATGCTCCGTCGCCGCCGTGCCGACTCTCAGCAGGGACGCTCCGCCGATGTTCGAGCCGCGCTGATACAGCGATGCCTCGCCGGCCTGGTCGGACACGGCCACGTCGTGGACGGTCACATTCGCAAATCGGTTGAGCGCGATGTTGCGTTCGAGCAGCTCGCGCGACTCGGGGTTGGGCTCGATGCAGATCACCTCATTGACCAGCGGCGCGGCGAGCGTGGTGTACTTGCCCACGTTTGCCCCGACATCGACAAACCGCCACCGGGGTGCGACCACCTGGCGGACGAAGCGGGTGAGGATGACCTCGTATTCGCCGGTGAAATAGACCCAGCGGTCGGCGGCGTGGCGGAGATCGCAGTAGATTCGCGTGCCGCCGCGCATGCGTGACGGCCGAACGCCGAACCGCTCCCATGTCAGGTCATGGCCCGGCCGAGGGTTGAACCGGTGGAACAGATACCACTTGCCGCGGTCCAGCAGCGGATTTCGCAGAAACGGACGCAGGCCGTAGAGCAACGCATACTGGGCCAGTGGACTGGTGAGCCTCATCCGGACCTCCGTCATGTCGCCCACGCAGCGTCGCAGCCCGCAGGCGGACGCACGGCCGGATCTTAGCGCGCCGACCGCATGGGCAAGTAGCAATCGATGGCGAGATGTTGTTCTTCTGGCCGAGCCCGGCACGCTGATGTTGCTGACGGCGGGCGGGGAAACGGCTGAGCGTAGGGCAGGGCTTGCCCTGCCACCGTCCTCGTCGCTGCTGCGGCTGGGCAAGCCCTGCCCTGCGGGGGACAACTGCCTCTCAGTTTGACCGGGGCAGAGGCGAGGCCGGGCGAACAAGATGCGCCCCACCCCTTGCTGCTGCCCGGCGGTGGTCGTAAGCTACCGGTGATGCGTCCGCGGTCGCGTGGCGCTTGTTTTTCTGGTGATGCGCATTCGATGCTCAGATGCTTTAGGGAGGCCTGCATGTCCGAAGGTAAATCGACAACCGGTGGTGGCGCGGTGGAGTCCGTTCAACAGGAGACGCGGAAGTTTCCGCCGCCGGCAGGCTTTGCCAGCGGAGCGCACATCAACTCGATGGAACAGTACGAGCAGATGCACCGCGAATCGCTGGAAGACCCGGACAAGTTCTGGGGCGAAAAGGCAGCGGAACTGCACTGGTTCAAGAAGTGGTCGCGCGTGCTGGAGTGGAACCTGCCGGACGCGAAATGGTTCATCGGCGGCAAGCTCAACGCCTGCTACAACTGCGTTGACCGCCAGGTCGACGCCGGCCAGGGCGACAAGACCGCGATCGTCTGGGAAGGCGAGCCGATCGAAAATGGTCAGCCGGAGGTTCGCAACCTCACCTACAACGATCTGAAGCGCGAGACGAGCAAGTTCGCCAACGTGCTCAAGTCGCTTGGCGTGAAAAAGGGCGATCGCGTCACCCTGTACATGCCCATGGTGCCGGAACTGGCGATTGCCATGCTCGCGTGCGCCCGCGTCGGTGCAGCGCACTCGATCATCTTCGGCGGGTTCAGCGCCTCGGCCATCAAGGACCGCGTTGAGGACGCGCACAGCAAGGTCATCATCACCGCCGACGGCGGCTGGCGTCGCGGCAAGATCGTGCCCCTGAAGCAGAACGTCGACGATGCGCTTGAAATGACCGACGTGGTCGAAAACGTCGTCACGCTCAAGCGAACCGACAACGAAGTCGCCATGAAGGCCGGCCGAGACCAGTGGTGGCATGAACTGATGGACGGCGCGAGCGACGACTGCCCCTGTGAAGAAATGGACAGCGAAGACCTGCTGTTCATCCTTTACACCTCGGGCACGACGGGTAAGCCTAAGGGCATCATGCACACCACCGGCGGGTACATGGTCTACACGTATCTGACGAGCAAGTACGTGTTCGACCTGCATCCGGAAAATGAAGATGAGCTGTACTGGTGCACCGCGGACATTGGTTGGATCACCGGGCACAGCTACATCATCTACGGCATCCTGCCCAACGCCGTGCCGACGCTGATGTACGAAGGCGGGCCGAACTTCCCTGCGGAAGACCGCTTCTGGGACATCGTCGAACGGCATAAGGTGACGAAGTTTTACACGGCTCCGACAGCGATTCGCGCGTTTATGAAATGGGGCGAAGAGCATGTGAAGAAGCACGACCTGTCGAGCCTGCAACTGCTGGGCACGGTGGGCGAGCCAATCAACCCCGAAGCGTGGATGTGGTATCACCGCATGATCGGCAGCGAGCGCTGCCCGATTGTCGATACCTGGTGGCAGACGGAAACGGGCGGTCACATGCTTACGCCGCTGCCGGGCGCGACGACGGCGGTGCCGGGGTCGGCGACGCGGCCGTTCTTCGGCGCGGACGTGGCAGTGGTGGAGAAAGATGGCACGGAAGTGGGCCCGAACGAAAGCGGGCTGCTGGTGATCCGCAAGCCCTGGCCGAGCATGTTGCGGGGGATCTACGGCGATCGGCAGCGGTTTATCGACACGTACTGGTCGGAAATCGAAGGCTTCTACTTCGCGGGCGACGGCGCGCGGAAAGATGGCGATGGCAACATCTGGGTGACCGGCCGAGTGGACGACGTGATCAACGTCTCCGGCCATCGGCTCGGGACGGCCGAGGTCGAGTCGGCGCTCGTGTCTCACCCCTCGGTCGCGGAGGCGGCGGTGGTGGGCATCCCGCACGAGATCAAGGGCACGGGCATCGCTGCGTTCGTGACGCTCAAGGGCGGGCAGGAGCCCACCGACGCGTTGAAGAAGGAGCTGATTGCCCACGTAGGCAAAGAGATCGGCGCGATCGCCAAGCCCGACCAGCTGCGCTTCGCCGAGGGCGTGCCGAAGACCCGCAGCGGCAAGATCATGCGACGTCTGCTGCGCGAGTTGGCGACCAGCGGCGAAGTGAAGGGCGACACGACCACGCTTGAAGACTTTAACGTCATCGCGAAGCTCAAGGGCAAAGACGAAGGGTAAGACGGGGGCGACTCCCCGGAACGCTCGGAGTTGATGGCCACGCGCGTTACAATCGCCTTTCGGAGGCGACATGCGCGGCAAATGTGGCTTCACCCTGATCGAGCTGCTGGTGGTGATCACGATCATTGCCGTGCTCATCGCGATTTTGTTGCCCGTGTTGCAATCCGCGCGCGACGCGGCGATGCGGCTGCAGAACGGCGTGCACCTGCGCACGATCCACCAGGCCATGGTCGTCTTCTCTCAGGACCACGATGGCTGGTACCCCGGCTTCGATGGGCGGCAGTTCACCGACAGTGAAGACATCCCGTCGGTCAATCCGCCGACGCCGCCCGTGCCGCCGCTGCATGGGTCGACGGCCGAGGCGCGATTCGCCCTGCTGGTGGACCGGCATTACTTTGGCACGCCCTACCTGTTGAGCCCGTTCGACGCGCGCGGCCGAGTGTGGGTGCCCAACGGCGACCAGGCGCTTGGCCCGGGCAGTTACTCGTACTCCATTTTGATGATCAACGACACACCCTCGCGCGAGCCGACGGGCAGTGCCGCCCGGCGGGGCGAGTGGCGGCCGGAGATGGGCGGCGAGAGCCCCGTGCTCGCCGATCGGCTGGATGAAGGCAGCGAGATCAACGACCCCGGCACGTGGCAGAGCATCCACACGGCCACCCCCGGCGACTGGCGCGGCCACGTGGTGTGGAACGACAATCACCTGACGTTCGAGACCAGCCCCATCCTCCGCCGAACGCGCTTCGGCGATGCGATCAACGCGAACGACAACCTCTTCATCCGGCAGCAAGGCGGCGGGATGGACGTGGATACGAACGCGAAGATGGTCGTGCAGGGTGCGGACGACCCGCTGCCATGAAGCAGCCTGATCGATGACCGATGACGGGAATTTGCGGTCTGGTGAAAACTTCAGACGGCTGGGGAAAAGGCCGATAACATACTGCGGAATACCCCGGCTATGGTTAGCGGGGATGATCTTATGGCCAAGCTGGAGTTGAGCCGATGGGCAGTTTGACGTCGGGATTGTCGAGCGTGGATCCGAATGTGTGGATGGTGTCGCTGCCGGTGGTGGTGGCGTTGGTGGCGGTGGCGATGCAGCCTGCGGAGTCGACGCTGCGGCGATGGGGTCGGGAGTTGCTGCGCGCCGACGCGATGGCGTGGGGCATGGTGTCGGGACAGATGGCGGAGGACAAGGCGGGTTGGCCGACGTGGCGGTCGGGGCTGCTGTGTGCGGCGACGACGGCGCTGACGATCGCCACGCTGCTGAGCATGGCCCGCTATGCCGGGCTGTTGGGGTGATTTCTTTTTGCTGCGAGGTCGAGCCGAAGCGTGGGCGTCGGCAGGCGTCGGTTTACACCGCGGCCTTGGCTTCGTGATCGACGATGAGCTGGTAGGCCTGTTCGCCCGTCTCGGCCGCCTTCAGGGCGCTGCGGAACGCGTCGTCGGTGAGCATTCGGCTGATGCGCGCCAGCGCCTGGATGTGCGGGCCTGTCTGGTCCTGCGGCGAAACGAGCAACAAGATCAGATCGACCGGCTTGCCGTCGATGGCTTTGAACTCCAGCGGCTCGGCGGTTCGGGCGATGGCCATGCAGAGCTCGCCCACGCCGGCGCTCTTGCCGTGCGGAATGGCGATCCCGTGCCCGATGCCGGTGGTGCGCGTGGTCTCGCGCTGCCAGACCGCGTTCTTCAACTCGTCGGCATCGGAAATGCCGCGCGTCTCGGCCAGCAGATCGACGAGCGCATTGATCGCCGCCTGCTTGTTCGCCGCCACCAGCGGCACCTTCACGCAATCGGGATGGAGAATGTCGGTCAATCGCATCAGCAGGCCACCTGTTCGGCGGAGGCGGACGTGTCGCCGCACGCCCCGGTAAGAATCTCGCAGAATACCCGTGCACGCTCGGGGATGCAACGCATAGACACCCACAACGGCGTCAAGGGCGTCAACGCCCGCCGGGGCTATCTCTATTATCGGTCATCGCGACATAAACTTGAAATCATTCGCATTAAAGACCACACTGATCACCATGCTCACCTTCTATGGCTACGCCCGCTGCTCCACCTGCCGCAACGCCCGCAAATGGCTCGATGACCACAATCAGCCACACACCTTCATCGACATCACCGAAACACCGCCCCCCAAAGAGCTGCTCCTACGCATCGCTCGAAGCGGTGCCTACCAGTTGCGCCACCTCTTCAACACCTCCGGCCAGGTCTACCGCGAACTGAACGTCAAGTCCCGCCTGCCCGACATGAGCGAAGACCAGGCCATCGACCTGCTCGCCAGCCATGGCAAGCTCATCAAGCGCCCCATCGTCGTCAACGCAGCAGGCGACCGTTTCACCGTCGGCTACAAGGCCGACGTCTTCGAACGCGTCTGGTCGTAGCTGCTCGCACCGCAGGCCTCGGCACGACCGGCCGAACGCGCGGGCCGAACGCGCGGGCCAAGGCCCGCGGCTAAATGAGTGAGGCGTCGAAGCCGGGTTGTCGTGCTAAGCTTGGCCGGCTGTTCCGTCGATGATCTTCAAGCACGCGCCTATGTCGCCGAGTAATATCATCGTCGCATTCAAGGCCACCGCGGAGACGCGCCCACCGCTATGACCATCTTCGAAGCCATCCTGCTGGGCATCGTCCAGGGCGTGTTCATGTTCTTCCCGGTCAGCTCCACCAGCCACCTCGTGCTGATGCAGCACTGGCTGATCAGCAGCGGCTCGACCATGCCCTCGCCCGACAGCGAAGAGATGATCCTCTTCGACCTGGTCGTGCACGTGGGCACGCTGGTATCGATCGTGGTGGTATTTCGCAAAAGCCTTCGCCGATTCCTTGATGATCTCCGCGACGACCTGCAAGCCTGGGTCCGCGGGGAAGCGAGCCTGAACGACGCGCTGCACCTGCGACTCGCCCTGCTGGGCCTGGTCGCCGTCTTCGTCACCGGCACGGTGGGCCTGGCGTGCAAGCCGATCTTCGAAGTCGTGTTCGGCCACCCGCTCGCCATCGCCGGCACGCTCACGATCACCGGCGTGCTGCTCTACTTCACCGACAGCGTCGGCCCCCGCCCGCGCGGGCTCCGGCAGCTGACGCTCTACGTCGCCATCGCCATCGGCCTCGCGCAGGCGTTCGCCCTCGTGCCCGGCTTCTCGCGGTCGGGCCTGACGATCGCCATTGCCCTGTACATCGGCCTGAAGCGGCGCTGGGCCGCCGAGTTCAGCTTCTTCATCGCCATCCCCACCATCCTCGCCGCCACGCTTGTCCAGGCCATGCAGGTCTGGCGCTCCGACACACCGCTGGAGATCGGCTTCGCCCCGCTGTTCACCGGCTTCGTCGTCGCCGCCCTGGTCGGCATCGGAGCGCTGTACCTCGTGCTCACGCTGCTCTACCGGGCCCGGTTTCGCTACTTCGCCTACTACGTCTGGTGCCTCGCCGCGATGGTCGCCCTGTTCGGCATCCGCGAATTGCTCGCCTGACCCATCTGCCCCCCTGCCACGGCCGACTTGCCCCAAATCTGACTGATTTGGACTGATTCTAAAATGCCGGCTTGAAATCGTACCGACTTTGCCCTATTTTTGTTTGACGGGAAGCCACCCTTACAGAGGACGGTTGCCGTGGCCAGATTCGGGCTTAGTCGCAAGGCGGAGTACGCTGTGATTGCCCTCGCTCGCTTGGCGCAGCAGCGTCGATCAGCCGGGGACGATGTGGCGGACCCGGACGAACGGCTTATGAGTGCTCGAGAGCTGTCAGAGGCGGAAAACCTGCCCCTGCCAGTGCTTAGCGGCCTGCTGAAGCAGTTGCAGCGGGCCAATCTGGTCGTGTCCAGACGGGGTGTGCACGGCGGGTACCACCTGCCGACCGACCCGGAACGCATTCGCCTGGCGAGCGTGATCCGGGCAGTGGAAGACGGCGAGCCGGTGCGGTTGGCCCGATGTTGCGGCCCCGAGGCCCATTCGGACCACGCTCACGAGGCCAAGTCGGGCGAGGCCACCACAGCGATGGAGACCTGTCGGATCGCGTGCACCTGCCCGATCCGCCACGCCATCCAGAACCTCGACCGCCAACTGGCCGACTTCCTCGAATCGCTGACACTGGCGGAGTTGATGACAGACTAGAAGTTTCGAGTTTCAAGTTTTGAGTTTCGAGTTGGTCGGCCGATTGCGTTCAACTCGAAACTCAAAACTTGAAACTTGAAACTTCGCGAAGCGAACGCGGAGCGAATATGACCACTACCGAACAGATCGCAACACTTGCCAAGCGCGAGTACAAGTACGGCTTTGTCACTGACATCGAGCAGGACTCGGCCCCCCCAGGCCTGAATGAAGACATCGTGCGCTTCATCTCCGCCAAGAAAAACGAGCCCGACTGGCTGCTCGAATGGCGCCTCAAAGCCTACCGCCACTGGAAGACCATGAAGGAGCCGAACTGGCCCTTCCTGCCCTATGGCTACGGCCCGGTCAAGTACGACGACCTCATCTACTACTCCGCACCCAAGAAAAAGGGCGACGGCCCCAAGAGCCTCGACGAAGTCGACCCCAAGCTGCTGGAAACCTACGAGAAGCTCGGCATCCCGATCCAGGAGCAGAAAGTGCTCGCCGGCGTCGAGGAAGGCACGCCCGCGGTGGCCGTCGACGCGGTGTTCGACTCCGTCTCCGTCGCCACCACCTTCCAGAAAACGCTCGAAGAGAAAGGCGTGATCTTCTGCCCCATCTCCGAAGCGGTGCACAACCACCCGGAGCTCGTGCAGAAGTACCTCGGCTCGGTCGTGCCTTACTCAGACAACTACTTCGCCACGCTCAACAGCGCGGTGTTCAGCGACGGCAGCTTCGTCTACATCCCCAAGGGCGTCCGCTGCCCGATGGAGCTGAGCACTTACTTCCGCATCAACGCGCAGAACACCGGGCAGTTCGAGCGAACGCTCATCGTGGCCGAGGAAGGCAGCTATGTCAGCTACCTCGAAGGCTGCACCGCGCCGCAGCGCGATGAAAATCAGTTGCACGCCGCTGTGGTCGAGCTGGTCGCCGCGAAAGACGCCAGGATCAAGTATTCGACTATCCAGAACTGGTACCCCGGCGACGAGAACGGCAAGGGCGGTATCTACAACTTCGTCACCAAGCGCGGCGCTTGCCGCGGCGACAACGCCCACATCAGTTGGACGCAGGTCGAGACCGGCTCGGCGATCACCTGGAAATACCCCAGCGTGATTCTCCAGGGCGACAACACCGTGGGCGAGTTCTACTCGGTCGCGCTGACCAACGGCAAGCAGCAGGCCGACACCGGCACGAAGATGATCCACATTGGCAAGAACACCAAGAGCACGATCATCAGCAAGGGCATCTCCGCCGGCACGGGGCACAACACGTACCGCGGGCTGGTGAAGGTGCTCAAGAACGCCGCCAACGCCCGCAGCTTCACGCAATGCGACTCGATGCTCATCGGCGACAAGTGCGGCGCTCACACCTTCCCCTACATCGAGGTGAAGAACCCCACCGCCAACGTCGAGCACGAAGCGACCACGAGCAAGATCGGCGAAGACCAGATGTTCTACTGCCAACAGCGCGGCATGGACGAGGAAGAAGCCGTGTCGCTGATTGTCAACGGATTCTGCAAGGAAGTGTTCCGCGAGCTGCCCATGGAGTTCGCCGTCGAGGCGGGCAAGCTGCTGGCGATCAGCCTCGAAGGCAGCGTCGGCTAAGCTCGCGGCAGAGGCACACCGCGACCCTCGGAAGAGGGCCGCGGCCAGAGCGAGGGTTCACCTGCCGAAGGTCTCCAACCCCCTCGCTCGGCCTCTCCCCCTGCGGCGGGGGAGAGGAGATTCCCGCCAAGGAGGGTGGGAAAGTAGAAGAAGAAGCTTAATACCCGCATCGGCCAGAACCGCCGACCGCGTTGAAGAAATACGGATCAACCAACCCGAATCACTCCTACGAGGCGTTAGACCACCATGCCCGAACCGATTCTCGAAATCAAAAACCTGCACGCCAACATCGAAGATCAGCCCATCCTCAAGGGACTCGATCTGACCATCAACGCCGGCGAAGTGCACTCGATCATGGGGCCCAACGGCTCAGGCAAGAGCACGCTCGCCCAGGTGCTCGCCGGCCACGAAGCCTTCGAAGTCACCGAAGGCGAAGTCCGCTTCCATGGCGAAGACATCCTCGAAATGGAAGCCGACGAACGCGCCCGCGCCGGCCTGTTCCTCGCCTTCCAGTACCCGGTCGAGATCCCCGGCGTGAGCACCATGCAGTTCCTCAAAGCCGCCCTCAATGCCCACCGCAAAGAACGCGGCCAGGACGAAATCGGCGCTGTCGAGTTCATGCAACTCGTCAAAACCAAGGCCAAGCTCGTCGAACTCAACCAGGAACTGCTCAAGCGACCCGTCAATGAAGGGTTCTCCGGCGGCGAGAAGAAGCGACACGAAATCTTCCAGCTCGCCCTGCTCGAACCCAGCCTCGCCATCCTCGACGAAACCGACTCGGGGCTGGATATCGACGCTCTGCGCATCGTGGCAGAGGGCGTAAACCAGCTGCGTAAGGAAGGCCGATCGTTCCTCGTCATCACGCATTATCAACGGCTGCTGAACTACATCGTGCCCGACGTGGTGCATGTGCTTGTCAACGGCCGCATCGTCAAGACCGGCGGACGTGAGCTGGCGCTCGAACTCGAAAAGTCCGGCTACGCGGAGCTCGGCGTCGACGAAGAAGCCGAGCAACCCGCCGCCGCACGCTGATGCAGTTGTATCACCAATAGCCCCACGCGGAAGCGTGGGGTTGGCCACGATGAGGTGTGGCCAACTATTGCTCGAACTCAACCCCGCCCTTCCGGGCAGGGCTATTGCCCCAGCCTTTATTCAACGCGAACTTGTCGACCATGCCCACCACCGCCCCCACCGAAGCCATCGCCCACTACGAATCGCTCGCGAAGCAACGCCTCGACCACGGCCCGGCGTGGCTGCGCCCCATCCGCGAGCAGGCCATCGCCCGCCTGGCCGACCTCGGCCTGCCGACGCGCAAGCATGAAGAGTGGCGGTACACCGACCCCGCTCGTCTCACGCAGACGAACTTCACGCTGCCGTCCGATCGCGCGACGGTCACTGCCGAGCAGGTCGCCCGCTTCGCCATCCCCGACCTCGACGCGCATACGCTGGTGTTCGTCAACGGCCGATACGTCGCCGAGCTGAGCCACATCGGCAAGCTGCCCGAGGGCGTGACCGTACTCCCGCTCAACGACGCGCTGGACAAGCATCGCGACCGCATCGAACCGCACTTCGCCGAGGAAGGCGAACCGTCGTCCAAGGCCTTCACCGCGCTCAACGCGGCGCTGTGCGACGATGGTGTGTTCGTGCACATTGCTGAGAACAAGCAGCTCGACAAGCCCGTGTTGCTATTGAACATCATGGCCGGCACGGACGAGCCGACGATCACCAACCCGCGTACGTTTTTCCTCGGCGACGCGAACGCGGAGGGCACGATCGTCGAGCGTTACGTTTCGCTGGATGACAGCGTCTACTTCACCAACGCGGTGGCGCACGTTGAAGCCGGGCAAGGCGCGCATCTGAGCCACTACCTCATCGAAGAGGAAAGCCCGAAGGCGTTCCAGCTTTCCACCCTGCTCACCGAACAGTCGCGCGACAGCAACGTCGACTCGCACACCATGCTCTTCGGCGGCGAACTGGTGCGAAACAACTGCAACCCGCGCCTCAACGGCGAAGGCGGCGACTGCCTGGTCAACGGCCTGTACATGCCCACCGACCATCAGCACATGGACAACCACATGCGCGTCGAGCACAACGCGGCGCACTGCGACAGCCGACAGTTTTACAAGGGTGTGCTCAACGGCCACGGCCGATCCGTCTTCAGCGGCCGCATCCGCGTGGAGATTGACGCTCAAAAGACCGACGCCAAACAGACCAACGCCAACCTGCTGCTCAGCGACGACGCGGACGCGACGACGAAGCCGCAGCTTGAGATTTACGCCGACGACGTGAAGTGCACCCACGGCGCGACGATCGGCCAGATTCAGGACGAAGCGATTTTCTACCTCATGGCCCGCGGCGTTGACCGCACGTCTGCCCGCGCGATGCTGGTCTACGCCTTCGCCGCCGAGAGCCTCGAACGCATGCAACTCGAACCGGTGCGCAACATGCTCGGCAAGATGATCCTCCACCGACTCCCGCAGGGCGACATGCTCGAACACCTGCTCGAGTATTGACCTCCCTCAAGTCAGTCCACCTTAAGGTGCACTGCCTGCCTATGATTGAGAATGCATCAATGCCTGATCCCGCTCCCAATCGTTCCCAGTTGAGCATCGGCCACACCGAGCGAGCCGCACAGGACACAACCGACCCCCGCGCCCGACGGGAAGCCGAAATGGCGGAACAAGAGAAAAAACTCGACGAGGCGGCGAACGCACCTTCAAGCAGCGGCGGCGAAAAGTCGCTCGAAGATCGCATCATCGCGGTGCTCAAGCAGATCTACGACCCTGAGATCCCTGTGAGCGTTTACGACCTTGGCCTGATCTACAACATCGAGATCGACGAAGAGAAAAACGTCACCACCACGATGACGCTCACCACGCCCGCCTGCCCGGTTGCGCAGGAGTTGCCCGAACAGGTTCGCGCTGCTGTGGGTCGCGTCCGCGAGGTCAAGGAATCGCATGTCGAGTTGACCTTCGATCCGCCGTGGTCGCAGGACAACCTCTCGGAAGAAGCGAAGCTCGAACTTGGGTTGATGTAAAAACCAGATTTGATCTGATCTGACTTCGAAGCCCACACCGTCACGGTGCGGGCTTCTGTTTGCGCTCATGCGTCCGTGCCCACCGGCTCGCGTCGGAACGTCACGCGCGGCAACGTCGCTTTCTTGCGTGTTTCTTCGGTGGTTGCTTTGCACAACACCCAGTGCTCCGGCTCGACTTCGTGCAGCTTCGCGTCCGCCCCGCCGTAGTGTTCGCCGGGCGACACTTCCACCTGATGCGGCGCGACGTCGTAGCCTGGCGGAAAATCGTCCGGCGCGGTCGCGCCGTCCCTCACCGTCGGCAGGCGGTCGGCATGTCGGCCCAACACGGGCATCGACTTGAGCAGTTCGTTCGTGTACGGATGCAGCGGCCGTTGGAAGATGCTCATCACCGAACCATACTCAAGCACACGGCCGGAGTACATCACCGCGACTGAGTCCGCGTTTTCCGCAACCACACCAAGGTCGTGCGTGATCAACAGCACGGACATGTCTTTCGTGTTCTGAAGGTGGCGAAGCAGTTCGAGTATCTGTGCTTGAATGGTCACGTCCAACGCGGTGGTCGGCTCGTCGGCGAGCAACAGCCGCGGTTGGCAGGCGAGCGCCATGGCGATCATGACACGTTGCCGCATCCCGCCGGACAGTTGATGCGGGTACTCGCGCAGACGAGCGGTCGGGTCCGCGATGCCCACATCGCTGAGCGCCCGCGTCGCGATGCTCACCGCCTGCTCCCGGCCGACGGCCTGGTGGAGGAGGATGGCTTCGAGAATCTGGTCGCCGATGGTGTAGACCGGGTTGAGGCTGGTCATCGGCTCCTGGAAGATCATCGCGATGTCCTTGCCGCGAATTTTGCGCATCTGCCGATCGCTGAGTTTGAGCAGGTCGGTGGCATCCGAGGCTTCGCTTTGCTCAGCCGTCGGCCTGGCTTGCCAGAGGATCTGCCCGCGTTCGTATCGGCCGGGCGGGATGGGAATCAGTTGCAGCACGCTCATCGCGCTGACTGACTTGCCCGACCCCGACTCGCCCACCACGGCCAGCGTCTGTCGCGGATAGACGGACAGGTTCACGCCGTCGACCGCCATGAATCGCGCAGATCGGCCGGCGGGGAAGCTTACGGAAAGGTCTCGAATCTCAAGAATCGGCTGTGCTTGCGTTTCGCTCATGGCTTCTTTCCGTTTACCGTCGTCGAACAGAACAATCTCGCGGGAGCGCGTCGCAAGCGACGCGGCTAAATGGGAGTCACGTATTGCGGCTTTGTGTCTTCGGGTCGATCGCGTCGCGCAGCGCCTCGCCGATGAGGATGTAGGCGAACACGGTGAGGAAGATCGCCAGCCCCGGCGTGACCGCGATCCACCAGTTGAACGCGCCGCCACGCAGCGCCTGCTCCAGCAGCAGGCCCCAGCTTGATTCCGTGTCGAGCCCGATGCCCAGGAAGCTCAACGTCGCTTCGAAGCCGATCGCGCTCGCCACGCCGAAGCTCGCCGCGACGAGCATCGGTGCAATGCCATTGGGCAACAGGTGGCGAAACAGCACGGACCACAACGGCAGGCCCAGCGCCTGCGCTGCCTGGATAAACTCCTGTTGACGCAGGCGGAGGAACTCGGCGCGGATGAATACCGCATAGCCCACCCAACTCGTCAAGCCGATGATGATCATGATGATGTAAAGGTTCGCACCAAACGCAGCGACAAACGCGAGCAAGAGGAACAGCGTGGGGATGGCGCTGAACATTTCGACGAGGCGCATGCCCAGCAGATCGACCACACCGGAGAAGTAGCCCATCAGTCCGCCGATGAGCAGGCCGATGACGATCGCGATGCCGGTGGAGATGAAGCCCACCGACAAGGCGATCCGCGTGCCGTGGATCATGTTCGCGGCGAGGTCCGCACCGAAGGCGGTCGTGCCGAGGATGTGTCGGCGTTGTCCGAGTTCCGCGTCGGCCATCGCTTCAATCTGCTGGCGCGGCCGAGTCAGGCGGGCCGGCAGTGCGCCGTCTGTCTCATCGAGATATTGCTGGAACATCGCCTCGGCGAACTCGACCGCCATCGCGACACGTGCTTCGCCTTCCGCTTCGTTCAACGCTCGGCGGCCCGCGGCGTCGGTCACATCGTTCAGCGTCAGGTCCGTCGCACGCTCGGCGAGGCGGAGGATGCGGTCCGACACCGTCTGGGCCATCGGGTGCATGCCCGGCCGTTGGAAGCGCATGTTCACCACGCTGTCCGGCATCGTGTCGTCAGGCGAGTAGGGAATCGGCGTGTACCACGCCCACTCGATCTCACCCGCACGCTCCGCCTCACGATACTGCTCCAACACGGGCAACCGCGGCGGCGTCACCGGCGCGTGCACCAGCCAGCCGCCGATCAACAGCCCCGCCGCGAGCATCGTCACGCCCATCACTCGGCCGGACGGCGCCGGCACATCCGCGCCGCGCACCACTGCCAACACCGACACCACCGCCCCGACAATTGCCAGCACCCCCAACACCAACCCGACAAGCCACACCCACACCCCGCCCACGTCCACCAGCCACACCCACGCCCCCACCGCCAGCAGCACCCCCGCCGCCGTCGGCCAGAACACCCACGCCTTCGCCGATCGGCTGGCCGACTGCATCACCACCACCGCCGACGTCGCCACCGTCAACGCCAGCATCATCACCAGCCCCACCCACAACAACACCCACCACACGAACGGCCCGACCGGCGCTCGCGGCGGCACGCCGGCCGTCCGCTCCAAGCCCTCAACCCAGTCTTGCCAATCCTGCAGCCAGGCCGTGTGCCCATCGGTCACAAACGGCCAGAGATGCCGCTGCCACAACCCCAGCACGACCACCAGCCCGCTGAACGCCAGCACCGTCGCCAGCTTCCGCCCGCCACTCACCCCGCCGCGCCAGCCGACCACGACCAGCACGCCCAGCAGCAGGATCGGCAGCAGCACGTCCGGCTCCGTCAGATGCCGCAGCAGCGGGCTCGACCACGTGCCTGCTTCATACCGCACCATCGTCGACAACGGCTCGCCACCCGTGTCCGCCGTCTTCATCAGGATGGGATGACTGCTGGCAAAGAACGGCGCGAACACCGCGCAGATCGTCAGCACCGCCACCCACACCAACCCGACGCGGGCGCTCCAGTACAGCACCAGCTCACCGAGCACGCGCTGCAACATGCTGCGCTGCGCATCGGTCGCCTGCCGTTTGAGCGTCGGCGGCTGCGAGGGCGGTTCAGGTTGTCCGGTCTCAAGCTGCGTCATGTTCGTTTCAGATTTACGCCAAGACGCCAAGTCGCCAAGTCGCCAAGGGAAAAAGGTTCACCACAGTGACACCGAGGCACAGAAAGGAAAGAAAACAATGTTTCTTCCTTTACCGGCGTTCGTTGTATCTCTGTGCCTTGGTGGTTCATTCTGACTTTCTCTTCTTGGCGTCTCTGCGCCTTGGCGTCTTGGCGTTAAAACTCATTCACATCAACACAATCATTCATAACTCACGCGCGGGTCGGCGATCGCATAGCAGATATCGCGGATCAATTCCGCTGTCAGCGCAATCAGCCCCCCCACCAGCGTCACCGCCAACACCACCTCGCGGTCGCGAGCGAGCACTGCGTCCACCGCGAGTCGGCCCATTCCGGGAATCGAGAAAATCTTTTCAATCACCACCGACCCGCTCAACAGCGCCGGCAGAATGCTCGCCGCCACCGTGATCAACGCCAGCAGACTATTGCGGAACACGTGGCGGAACAGCACGTCGCGCTCGCTCACGCCCTTCGCCCGCGCGGTGCGGACGTAGTCGGCTCGCAGGTTCTCCAGCAGCGAGCCGCGCGTCAGCTTCGACAAAAACGCGAAGCCGGCGTAGCTCAAACACACAATCGGCAACACGAGATGCCACAGAATGTCCAGCAGCCAACCACGCTGAAAGCCTGCCTCCGTCCACGTCGGCAGGAACAGGAAGCCGTCCGCACCATGGCTTTGCAGGCCGGAGGTCGGGAACCAGTAGAGGATCTCCTGGTTGGCGAAGATGCCGATGAGCATGACCGCTGCCCAGATGGTGGGCACGGACCACAGCGCCAGCAGCGTAAAGCCCGACCCGATGTCGAACGTCTTGCCCTGGAACTTCGCGGCGAAGATGCCGGTGGTAATACCGATCGCGTAGATCACCGGGATGGTGATGATGTTCAACAGCAAGGTGATCGGCAGCGCCTCGGCGATCATCGTGCCCACCGGCCGTTGGAACTGCATGCTCTCGCCAAGGTCGGGCGCTTTCAGACCCATGTAGCGCGTCTGGTCTTCGCCATCGACTTCGACCGGCCAGGTGATGCCCAGCCGCGGCAGGTCGTCGGCGTCGGCTTCGGTCATCGTGCCCAACGGCGAGATGGCGTTCAGCCACCGCCCGTACTGCACGAGCAGCGGCTGATCGAGGCCGTAGCGCTGCTCGTAGTATTCGCGCAACTGTCGGCCGGCCTCGGTGTCGAGTTGCTGCTGCTCGTCGAGGATGATGCCGCCGATTCCGCCGGGCGCCATGGCCATCACGAGAAAGACGATGAGCGTGATGCCGAACAGCGTCGGCACCATGAGCATCAGTCGTCGAATGATGTATGTGACCATGGACGGTTACTTTCATTTAGCCGCGTCGCTTGCGACGCGCCTTTCGTACATCGGCTGACAGCGCGTCGCAAGCGACGCGGCTAAATGGCGAACAACATCATCGGCGTTGCAACTCCGCGGGCACGTACCACTCCATCGGCGGCGTCAGGCCGATCTGCGTTCGCTTGATGTTGCGAATGCGCTCATCGTAAAACAGCAGGCTCTGGCTGGCGACGAGGAACGTGTAAGGCTGATCCTCATGGAGAATGCGGTGTACCTCATGCCACATCGCCCGCCTTTCGTCCTCGTCGGTCGTCATGCGCGCCTGCTCCATCAGGCGGTCCAGCTCCGGGTTGGAGTAGCTGGTCGCGTTGTCGCCCGGCGGCGGGATCGTGCTGGAGTGAAAGATCTGGAACGGGTCACCTTCAATGCTGCCCGTCCAGCCGAGCGTGATCGCGTCGAAGTCGCGCGTGCTCTTCAGCCGTTCGATGAGCACCTGCCACTCCAGCGGTCGAGCTTCGGCTTCAATGCCCGCTCGGCGGAAGCTGTCGCGTACCGTCATCGCCAGTTGCTGATACGTCTCGCTGCCGGCCGGGTAGTTGAGCGTGAAGCCGAACGGCTCGCCGTTGGGCTTTTGAATCACGCCGTCACCATTGCGATCTTCATAACCCGCTTCGCGAAGCAGCTCGCGCGCCGCGGCGGAATCGTAAGGCCAAGGCTCGATCTCCGGATTCGACTGCGGCGAAAGAATGCTGAACGGCCCGGAAATCACCTGCGCATAACCACGATAAACATCGTCGGCCAACCGCTCGCGATCCAACAGCATCGTCAACGCCCGCCGTACGCGAACGTCGGCGAACGGCGTGTCCTCGCCGCGACGCTGCTGGTTCCAGCCGATGTAGTTGTAGCCGGCGTTCGGCCGAAGGAACTCAAAACGCTGCGAACGCTCGGTGACGCGCTCGTTGTTCCGCAGGCGGTCATATTGCTCGGGCGTCGCGGGGAAGGCGTCGACCTCGCGGTTGAGGAACGCCTGCTCGCGGGCCGAGTCCTGTTCGATCAATCGCCAGATCAGCCGATCGAAGCCGGGCTGTTCGCCCCAGTAACGTTCATTGCGCACCAGTTCGATCGGGACGCCCGGCTGCGGCCGACGCCCTTCCGGGCTCGGCAACCGATACGGGCCCGACCCCATCAGCAACGCCGGGTGTCGGTTGAAATCGCGCGCCGAGAATCGGCTGTAAAAATGCTCGGGCAGAATCTGCATCCCGCCCGCAAAGTCCATCGCCCGGAAGTAAGGCTCGCGGAAGTGGAACGCCACCTCCAGGTCGCTGATCTTCTCCACTTCCTTGATCGGCTCGTAGTACACCCGCAGCCGTGGCGCTTCAACATTCGGATTCATGATCCAGTTGTAGGTGAACACCACGTCGTCGGCAGTCAATGGCTCGCCATCGGAAAAACGCACGCCCTCACGGATGCGGAAGCGGATCGTGATCGCCGCCGGCACATCATCTTCACGCACCACGTCCTCAGCCCGCCGACCTTCTTCAAGCCGACGCTCGACATACTCCGCCTGTGCTTCTTCGTTGCCTTCCAGTTCCGCGAAGCCCGGCTCGGCCCGCACGTCCTCTTCGCTGACCTCGCCGCCAACGCGCTCTTCGACAAACGCCCGCCATTCGTCCGCGTTGTCGATGATCTCCCAGTCCCGCGCGATCAACGGCGTCCACTCCAGCGTGTCCGGATCACGCTCGACCAGCGATTCGAGGACGTAACCCTGAATCATGCTCGCGTACGCGTCGGCGGAGATGATCGGCGTCAGACGGTCCGGCGGCTGGGCGAAGACCTGCATCAGCCGATCGCCATACGCGTAGTCTTCGTTTTGCTTGACCGCCTTGAGCTTCTCGAACGGGTCGACGTCGCCCGCTTCGTACTCGGCGGCCTCGATCGCCGCCTCACCGAAGCCGGCGGTCAGCCGGGCGGCGAGGTCGTCGTCGCCCTCGGCCTGGGTGTCACCATCGCCATCGCCCCGAGTCGGCCGTTCGCCGAGCACGCGGGCCAACTCGCGGGCGATCTCGCTGGGGAGGGCCTGCTGCTGCCGCTCGGCGGTTCGCATGCGGTCGTCCAGCCGGGTGAGGTCGCGCGTCTGGTTGCCCGCGGTTTCATTGAGTCTGGCCAGTCGTTCCTCGATGCGCTGCATCTGGATCATCGCGAGGATGACCGTGACGATGAACGCCACGAGCATGACGCAGAACACGAAATCGCGGAAGCCGAAGCGGTTGTCCATAAAGCCGACACCTTTGCTTGGATCACGTCGAGTCACACGGGTAAACCACATCAGTTAGCCGCGAAGCGCAGCGGAGCGGGTTGCGTGGCCATACACCCGCGCGAAGCGCTCCGCTGCGCTTCGCGGCTAAACCTTGTCACGCGTCACGCGCGTGTGCTGCGGGGGTCGAAGCGTTCGCGGAGGGCGTCGCCGACGAAGTTCAGCCCCATCAGCGTCAGCCCCAGCAGCAGGCAGGGGAACAGTAGCACCCACCACTCCACGTTCGAACTGCCCATCGCCAGCGCGTGCAGCGCCCGCAAGCCGTCCGACGCGAGATTGCCCCAGCTTGGCAGCGGGTCCTGAATGCCGATACCCAGGAAGCTGAGGAACGATTCCTGCAGAATCGCTGCGGGAACCGTCAGAGTACTATAGACGATCATCGGACCGATCAGGTTCGGCAGTAAATGAATTCCCATCAAGCGCATAGGGCCCGCCCCCACCGCCCGCGCCGCCTCGATGAAAGGTTGTCCCCGCAGGCTGAGTACCTGCCCCCGGATGACCCGCGCCATGGTCAGCCAGCTCACTGCCCCGATCGCCAGCATCAGCGTGACCACTCGGCCGAGGCCGGTGGCGATGTCGGCGGCGAACACCAGCCGGGCCGCCGCGACCAGCGTCGGCTGCAACGCCATGTCCACGAGCACGACCAGCAAGATGTAAGGCAGGCCGTAGAGCACATCCACCAGCCGCATCATCGCCGAGTCCACCCGCCCGCCGACGTAGCCCGCCACCGCGCCCCACGCCGTGCCGATCACCATCGCCAGCACCGCAGCGCTCAGCCCCACTCCCAGGCTGATCGCCCCACCGAGCAGGCAACGCCACAGCAGCGGACGCCCCAGCGTGTCCGTACCCATCGGCTCCGCGAAGCTCGGCGGCTGCCGCTGCGCTTCGTCCGTCAACCGTTGAAGATCGTAATATTGCACCGACCACGGCAAGGTCAGAAAGCAAGGCAGCGCGATCGCCGCCAGCAGCACCGCCCCCACCAGCCCCGCCGACAGCCGCGGCCGTCGCAGCCCACGCGCCTTCACCGGCAGTGCATCAGCCACCATCGCCATGGCGGGAGTATAAGAAACAATCCGACATCATGTCATCGAAACACACGGCGGCCGCACAACAAGACGCAAGCCTGTCGGATGACGCCATACTAATACAGCCTCAACCCTTCACATGTTTGAGCACCGCCTGCAAGTCGGACCAGACGCGAGCGCGGTTCTCTTTCGTGTACTGGCGGAGCACGAACGCCGGGTGAAACGTCGGCATCACGGGCACGGGCGGGCTCACGCCTTCGTAGCGATGCCACGTGCCTCGCAGCTTCGTGATGCCCTCCTTCGTATCGAGCACCGCCTTCGCCGCCGGCCCGCCGAGCGTGACGATCGCCTTGGGCTGAATGGTTTCGATCTGCCGACGCAGGTAGTCCCAGCAGGTCGCGACCTCGGCGGGCGTGGGCGTGCGGTTGTTCGGCGGCCGACATTTGACGACGTTCGCAATGAACACCTGCTCGCGCGACAGGCCCATCGCTTCGATCATCTTCGTCAGCAGGGCGCCGGATCGGCCGACGAAGGGGCGGCCCTGCTCGTCCTCGTCCCGGCCGGGGCCTTCGCCGATGAACAGGATGTCCGCGTCGGGGTCGCCTTCGCCGAACACGGTCTGCGTTCGGCCGTGGCAGAGCTCGCATTTCGTGCAGCCGCGCACTTCGTTCTCGTCGAGCGCCTGAAGCAGCCGAACCTTCGTCTTGCGATCCAATGGCTTACTCTCCGTCACCGTCGGCCGAGGCTCGCCCGCCGGCGCTGCTGCGGGGGAACGCGAGGCGGCGGATGTGGGTGCGGGTGTGGGTGAGGGTGTGGGTGCGGGCGGACGTGTCGCCGACGACGTGTCGGCATCGCCCACCGCGTCGACGTCATGGTCGACCACGTGCACCACATCCCCACGCGGCACTGCCTCCGTGCCCAGCAACGCCTCGGTTTTCAGGTGTTGCCGAAGCACACGTTTTCGTCGTTGTGCATTGCTCATGGTTCAGCCGTGGAGCATACCGCCCCCATCGACCGGGTGCACGCACCGCCTGCGCCGACTAAAAAACAAGCCCGTGTCATCGACACAGGCTTGCGGCGGAAAGCAGAAGGTTTCGAAACGCTCAATCACACCAGGATGGCGACCGACAGGCTCAGGCGGCGGCATTCTGGCGGCCGCGGCGATAGAGCATGGCCACCGCGCCACCGGCGAGCAGGATCATCGTGCCCGGCTCGGGAACGCTGGTCACTTCGATGGCAAAGCCCTTCTTGGCGATGAACGCCGCGCCATTCATCGACGCGGTCTGGAGCGTGTTGTCGAGGCTGATCTTGATCGCATCCCCGGCAAACGCGCTCAGGTCCAGTTCAGCCCAGCCGTTCCAAGTCCCCGAACTGGTCGTGGTGAAGTTGGCAGGCAGCCCGCTCACGTTGATGGTCGACTGGCTGCTGTTGGCACCTTCGACGGCAAACAGGCCGCCGCCGACGTTGACAATCGCCTCGCCACCGGACAATACAACGAGGGACCAGTCGCCGAACTCGGTCAGCCGAACGCTCGAAATCGTCTGGCCCGGCTTGGCCTGAAGGGTGAACTTCAACACGCCATCGGTGGTGTCCGCGTTTGCCCCCGTCGAGGTAGGCGAGAACGAGGCAAAGTCCGCATCCGGGCTGAACACGAGTTGATCGACCACAGTTGAACCACTCGTGGAGCTGCTGACCGTGATCGGCACACCAGGCTCCTGATAAAGCGGCGGCGTGCTGGTGGATGAATCTTCGCGAACATCGTTGAACCAGACGCCTTGGCCTTCAAAATTGCCGTAGTTGATCGGTGCGGCAAACGTCGCCGAAGCCGTCATTCCGAGCACCATGCAAAAAGCGAGCAACATCACGATTGGCGATCTGCCCGGCCACCCCCGTTTTATACCCGTCACTTTGATACCTTCTTTCCTGCCGGACATGTCAGCCTCCACTGAAATTCTCCCCCACCTCTACCAGCTAACGTAGCTGGCGCCGGTTTTATTTCCCCCTTCGGCTTCTTTCCGCTCAAGACTCGAAAGATGCGATGGCGTCTTGTCCGGTCTCCATTTACGATCCTGGAAGCAAAATCCACCGAGGATCAGCCGAATGTCTTGCCCTTTCCATCCTATCGATACCGATTTCTCAACGCAAGAGTTTTTCATTCAATCGTTATTAAATCAATAGATATAGCGACCTCGACGAGGCCGGGCTCGATGGACGTAGCCGGGGGCATAACGCCTGCTGCAATCAGTCGGCAATCGCGTTCCGCCGTCGCTGAGCGCTGTCCATTTGTTCCCCGGTGGGGCTTTGGCCGGTCCGCATCATTTCGACGAAACAGTCGAACAGGTAGCGGGCGTCGTGCGGGCCCGGGCTGGCTTCGGGGTGGTACTGCACGGCGAAAATCGGCAGATCCTTGTGACGGAAGCCTTCGAGCGTCGAGTCGTTGAGGTTGATATGCGTCGGCTCGCCGCCGGCCTTTTCGAGGCTTTTCGCGTCCACGGCGAAGCCGTGGTTCTGGCTGGTGATCTCCACCTTGGAGGTGTGGAGGTTCTGCACCGGCTGATTGCCGCCGCGATGCCCGAACGGAAGCTTGTAAGTCTTTGCTCCCATGGACAATGCGGTAAGCTGATGGCCGAGGCAGATGCCGAACGTCGGCAGTTTGCCCTTAAGCTTCTTGAGGTTGGCGATGGTGGCGGTCACCGCGGCGGGGTCGCCGGGGCCGTTGGAGACGAACAGGCCGTCGGGCTTGAACTCGAGGATCTTCTCCGGAGAGGTGTCCCACGGCACGAGCGTCACATCGCAGCCAACATCAACCAGATTCCGAACAATGTTCAGTTTCGCGCCGCAATCCAGCGCCACGACCTTGAATCGGCGGTCGGACTTCTCAACCCTGCCTTGGAGCGGCGCCCATTCGCCGAGGTCGCGGTCCCAGACAATCGGCTCGGATCGGCTGACGGACTGAACAAGGTTTCGGCCGACGAGTCCCGGGGCTTTGCGGGCCTGCTCGACGAGCTGTTCGTCGGTGAGGCTGGGGTCGGTGCACAAAACGCCGTTCATCGCGCCTTCGGTGCGGAGTCGGCGGGTCAGGGCACGGGTGTCGATGCCGGTGATGCCGGTGATTTTCTGCTTGGCGAGCCAGTCTTCGAGGCGCTGGGTGGAGCGGTAGTTGGACACGCGGTTGGAAAGTTCGCGGACGACGAAGCCGGCGGGCTGGACGCGGGCGGATTCGAGGTCACCGTCGTTGACGCCGTAGTTGCCGATAAGCGGATAGGTCATCGTGACGATCTGGCCGGCGTAGGAGGGGTCGGTGAGGATTTCCTGGTAGCCGGCGAGACTGGTGTTGAAGCAGACTTCGCCTTCGATGGTGCGTGGCCGCTGGTCGCCGAAGGCTTCACCGGTGAACACGGCCCCGTCTTCGAGCGCGAGGCGGGCGACGACGGGGGTGCTTCCGGGGGTGCTTTCGGGGGCGTTGCTGGAGGGATCGGTTGGGGGGGTGTTGGTCATGGCACGGTCAGTTTAGCGAAGACGAGCCGAGCATGACGGCGGCGGCGTTAGCGAATTGCGCAGCGAAGGTTCGCATGTTGAAGCCGGTTTATAAAAAAGAACCCACGGGCGGCATGGTGGCCCACCCGTGGGTTCGAATTTTGTCTGCTGGGATGACGACTGATCAGTGCTGCGGTTGGTTCGTCTTCGGCTCGTCGTGGGTCAGCACGGCCTGAATGAGGCGTGCGTCGGCATCCGGTCGATTGCCGTTAAGTACTTCGCTCGTATCCAGCAACGTGTTTACGGCCCGCCGCCTGGCTTCGAAGTAGCTGCGGATGGATTTGTCGTGGACCGGTTTGGCGGTGAGCTTGCGGCGAAGCGTCCGCACCACCTTGCCGACTGTGTTCTGTCGAAGGCGATGGCCAACTGTTCCGCCTCCCCCGCGAAACGGCATGTGCAGGGAACGACGCGCCGTTGGCGTTGCCGTTGACGTTGCGGTGTAGGGTGCGTTGATGGTCATGGACTGGCCGACGCTTGACTCTTCCCTCATGTCAATGAACCTCTTTTCGTGGAGCGGAACGCAACTTGATCACGTCCAAAGGCGTGTGATTCTCCCGTGCTCGCCACGACTCGGCGCGGCGTGAAGTCATGTGGGGTACGTTCTTTTTCTTCGGGACGGATGTGCCAGTTGTGAACGCTTCGGCATAATGTCGCAACGTGGAGGTTAGCCTGATGCGGCTGCCGGTACATAGCACCAGACAGGCCTGCGGAGACGGTGGGGGAGCAGGCCGCGGCTTGAAGCGGGACGGTTCAGGTAAACTGCCCGCTTATGCTTTGGGATCTGCTCGTCCAACTTGGAGTGATCGCTTATACGGTGGTGCTGCCGTTGCTGCTGATGATCGGCATCGGCTACGTGGTTCAGCGCGCGCTGGGGCTGGAGATGGCGACGCTCACCCGGCTGAACTTCTACCTCGTCGTGCCGGGCATGGTGTACTTCGTTCTGGTCGACTCCGACGTCGCGTGGGGCGATATCGGCACGGTGGTGGGCTTCAGTCTGCTGGCGATGATCGTGTGGACGGGCATGACGCTGCTGGTCGCCCGGCTAAGGGGGGTGGAGCGCGACCAACGGCGAGCGATGCTCATGTCCGTCATCTTCTACAACGCGGGCAACTACGGCCTGCCGTTGCAGGAGCTGGCCTTCCGGCCCGTCGGCCGAAGCGAACTGGCGATGGGGCTGCAGGTGTTCGTCATGCTGGTGCAGAACCTCACCAGCTTCACGATCGGCATTCTGCTGGCGGCCGGCCGATCGGGTGATGGCATGTGGAAGCGGAACCTGGTTCAGATTCTGAAGTTTCCGCCGATTTACGCGGTGGCCGCTGCCGGGCTGACGATCGCCGTGCGTCACCTGCTGGGCGATCGCAGCGATGACGTCGCTAACGCGCTCGAGCCGTTCTGGGACACGGTGCTTTATGTCAAGGACGGGTTCGTCGTGATTGCACTGGCCACGCTGGGGGCGCAGCTGGCGAACGTGACGCGCGGCCAGGTCTATTACCCGGTGACGACGACGGTCGTGCTTCGGCTGCTGGCGGCGCCGCTGGTGGGGTTCGTGTTGATCTGGCTGATGGGGATTGAGGGGTTGACGGCGCAGGTGCTGCTGATTTCGACCGCAACGCCGACGAGTGTGAACTGCTTGCTGCTGTGCCTGCAGTTTAAGAATCATCCGGACTATGTGGCGCGAAGCGTGTTTTACTCGACGGTGCTTTCGCCGGTGACGGTGACGCTGGTGATTCTGCTGGCACGCGGGGGGGTGGTTTAGTTTGGGGCAGGGGTTTCTGATTTGTGGTTTGTGGTTTCTCGTTTCTGGATGGGCGGGGGGGATGGGGCGAGAGGGAGGGCGGGGTGCGTTATGGGGTGCGTTTTGAATTGAGGAAGTCTTGAAGGATGACTGCGGCGGCGAGGGCGTCGCGGCGGGCTTTTTTCTGCTTGTGCGTCAAGCCTGTCTGAGCCATCTGGCGGTTGGCGGCGTCGGAGCTGAGGCGTTCGTCAACGGGGTGGACAGGAAGATTGAAGCGTTGGGTGAGTTGGTCGGCGAAGGCCTGGGCGTGTTTCGCGGCGGGGCCTGGCGAGCCGTCCATGTTCAGGGGCATGCCGAGGACGAGGGCGTCGGGGCCATGCTCGTCGATGAGTTTGGCGAGGCGGTTGAGTCGCTCGGCGTCGCTGGTGGTGGTGATGACGTCGATGGGCGTGGCGAGGCCGGTGGTGTCGTCGCCGGTGGCGATGCCGGTGCGTTTTGCGCCGAGGTCGATGGCGAGGTATCGCATGGGGGGAGTTTAGCGTAGGGGGTGGTTTTAGTTTCTGGTTTCTGGGTGGGGGACACTCACGGATTCAATCCGTGGGCTTCGGGGCTGGTTTCTGGTTATTGGTTTGTGGTTGGGTTGGGGGGATGGGCTACACTTCATGTCTATGGGTACTGATGTGGATGAACAGACGAAAGAGAAGCGTCGGCTTGGGCGTCAGCTCGGGCCGTTGGGCGTGCTGGCGGGGGCGGCGGCGTTGCTTCCGCCGGTGGGTGGGCTGGTGGTGCTGGGTACGTTGGACGTGGTGGGGCCGTGGCTGGCGGATCGGCCAGCGGTGGGGTTGATGCTTTATGTGACGGGTTTTGTGGTATTTGCGGGTCTGGCGTTGTTGCCGACGTATGCGCAGGCGGTGCTGGGTGGGTGGGCGTTTGGTTTCGTGTGGGGATACCCGGCGGCGTTGGTGGGGTTTGTGGGTGCGTCGTGGCTGGGGTATGCGGTGGCGAGTCGGTTTGCTCGGCCGGGTGCGCAGGCGGCGATTGACGAGCGGCCGCAGTGGCGTGCGATTCAGCGGGCGTTTCTGGGTCAGGGGTTCTGGCGGACGACGGTGCTGGTGGCGTTGGTGCGGTTGCCGCCGGTGTCGCCGTTTGCGATGACGAACATGGTGCTGGCTGGCGCGGGCGTTGGGCGAGGGGCGTACCTGCTGGGCACGCTGGCGGGCATGGCGCCGCGGACGGGGCTGGCGGTGTTCGCCGCGGCGGGGGTGGCGCAATGGCGAGAAGCAGAGATGCCGGGCGACTGGGTGTACGTGCTCGGGGCGGCGGCGACGGTGGTCGTGCTGATCGTGCTGACGTGGATCGGTCGGCGGGCGATGCGGACGGTGAAAGAAGCAGGAGCGGGGGAGGGGTAGGGTTTCTCGTTTCTGGTTTCGGGTTAATGGGGGGAGGGGGGGTGTGGTTATTTGAGTGCGGGAAAGGAGACCTGTAGCTATGATTGTGTTTTACTCGTGGAGGATTGAAAGAGATGATCTATTCCAGTGCCTGTGCCTATGCCATTCGTGCGTTGAGTTGGTTGGCACTGAAGAACCCGCAGGGCTATACGCTGCTGGATGAGCTTTGCGAGCAGACGGACCTGCCGCGGCATTTTCTGGCGAAGGTGTTTCAGGATCTGGTGCGTGCGGGGGTGCTGGTGAGTGCTCGCGGCCGAGGCGGCGGCTTTGCGCTCGCGCGGCCGGCGGACTCGATTCGGCTGATGGAGGTTGTGGAGGCAATCGACGGCACGCAGGCGTTGAAGCAGTGTGTGGTGGGGATGGCGCGTTGTAATGATGAGCAGCCTTGCCCGCAGCACGATCAGTGGAAGCCGTTGCGTTCGCAGATTCGCGCGTTTCTGGATGAGACGACGCTGTTGCGGGCGAGCGAGACGCTGAACCGCAAGCTGGAGTTGATTGGCGCGACGAGCCCCGCCGAGGCGCTGGCTCGCGATATGGGTCCGAAGCGGAAGCGGTGAAATCAGTTTCGAGTTTCGAGTTTCGAGTTGGCGATCGCGTCCCTTGCTCTCAAACTAGAAACTCAAGACTCGAAACTAGAAACTTCCTTCAGGTAGACTGTTTCCCGTGACAGACGTCCCTTCGCCGAGTCTGTATCGGCCGATGATTGGCTTTGCCTTCGCGGTAACGCTGCTGGCGACGATATGGGTCGCGAGCCAGGGCGATGTTGTGCCTGTGCAGCCGTTGGCGTTTGTGGCGGTGCTCGCGGTGGTGATGGAAGCGGCACCGGTGCTGGCGGGGGTGTGGCTGGGCGCGGCGGGGCTGGGGTATGTGCTGCGGGTGGCGCTCGTGCCGACGCTGGCGCGGGGTCGGCTGGTCGTTCAGTTGGGGCTGGGCATGGCGGCGATGCTCGTGCTTGCGTGGGCGCTGGCGTGGGCGGGGCTGTTGCACATGGCGTCGGCGTGGGGGCTTTGCGCGGCGGGGGCGGCGCTGCTGGGGGTCCAATGGATCATGGAACGGCGGGAGACGGCGGCGGCGCTGGCGAGCGACGACGACGCCGGTCCGCCGTTGCGGTTTGAACATGCATGGTCATGGATGGCGTTGTTGTGGGCTTTGCCGACGGGGTTGCTGGTGGTGGCGGCGACGTGTCCGCCGGGCACGTTGTGGCGGGTTGAGGCGTTTGGCTATGACGTGATGAGCTATCACCTTCAGCTGCCGCGCGAGTGGCTCGCGGCGGGCGCGATGGCGGGGCTGGAGCACAACGTTTACAGCTATCTGCCGAGCCTGGTCGAGGCGGGCTACATGCAGTTGGGGGCGATGCACGGCTCGGTCTCGTCGGCGATCTACACCGCCCAACTGTTTCACGCGAGCCTGGCGGTGCTGGCGGCGGCGGGGGTGACGCAGGCGGTGCGGCATTTTGTCGATGCCGGGCCGGCGGTCGCGGCCGGGGCGGTGCTTCTGGCTGTGCCGTGGGTATTGGTGACGGGGTCGCTGGCGTATAACGAGATGGCGGTGCTCGCGTTCATGGCGGTGGCACTGGTGGTGCTGTTCGATGTGGTGAGCGAACGCTGGGGCGGCGCGGCGGTGGTCGGGTTGCTGGTGGGCGCGGCGACGCTGGCGAAGCTCACGGCCGGCTTTTTCGTGGCAGTGCCGCTGGCACTGGTGCTGCTGACAAGATGGAACCATGCGCTGCGCTGGCGGCAGCCACCGCGATGGCAGGTGGGGGTAAAGGCGGCGGCGATCGCGGGCGTGGCGGGGGCGTTGATGCTGGCCCCCTACCTGGTGCGCAACTTCACATGGACGGGCAACCCGGTATTCCCATTCGCGACGGGCATGTTGGGCGCGGGCCACTGGGATGACGACCTGACCCGGCGATGGGACGAGGGACATGGCCTGGCGTGGGACGATGCGAACCGCTTCGAAGCGTTTCATCGGCAATGGCTGCTGAACACCGGCTACGGCGCGCTCGGCGGCGACGACACGCCGGTGGAAACGCAGAACATCGCCCGCTTCGATCAGGAAGGCGGCTTCCCGCTGTTGTGGGTGGTGATGCTCGGCAGTGTAATGTTCTGCGTGACACGGCCGGGGCTGCGGCGGGCGGTTGGGGCGATGGGGCTGGTGCTCGGTGTGCAGTTCGCGTTCTGGCTGTTGGCGACACACTTGCAAAGTCGGTTTCTGATTCCAACGCTCGTGCCGGCGGCGCTGCTGGCGGGCATCGGGTTTGGTCGACTGGCGGTGTTGACGCAGACGCGGGTGGCGTGGCTTTGGCCGTTGACGGCGAGCGTGGTGGTGCTGCTGCTGACGCTGTCGAGTTTGACGACACTGTTCAACCAGACGCAGCGCGTTCGGCTGGACGACGGCCGAGTCGTGCCCGCACCGCTATGGGCGCTGATCGACTCGCGATCAACAGACGATGCGTCGGCGGTCGGCGGCGTGGGCGGACATCCGATCAACGACCTGCCTACACAGTCGCGGACGCTGCTGGTGGCCGACAGCAGTCCGCTGCTGTATCTCGAGCGCCCGTTCGTTTATCACACGGCGTTCGACGCGAGCCCACTGGGTGAGATGATTCGCGAAGCCGAGGGTGACGCTGGGCGTGTGAATAAAAAGCTGCGCGAGGCGGGCATCACGCATATCTGGGTGAGCTGGTCGGAGTTGGATCGGCTGCACGCGACGTATGGACATGATCGTGACGTGACGCGCGAGACGCTTGGCGAGTTGATCGACACGGGCTGGCAACGCGTGTCGGACCACGGGCGGTCAGCGACGTTGTTCGCATTGCCGTGACCGCCGCTGCACTGCGGCGTCAGCTCAGCAGGCCGAAGATGACCACCATCAGGTTCGCGGCGGTCGTAAGGATGGCGGCGTAGCCGACGATGCGGCGGTTCTCGGGGCCGACGTATTCCAGCGGGCGGTTGACCAGAGCGCAACTGTGGCGGGCGACCCATTCCAACCGATCGACCTGGCGCTGCCACGCGGAAGCGGTGATGACGACGTCGGCTTCCGCTTCATCATCCGTCTGATCTGTTGCGGCAGCGGCGGGGCGAGCCTCGGGCTGGTCGTCGAGTTCCGCAGCCACGTCGGCAGCGCTGCCGGCTTCGGCGGTTTCCGCTTCCGGCGGCGACTCGAAAGACCAGTCGTCGTCATCGTCCGCCGCTTCGGCAGCGATGGCGGCGTCCGTGCTGGTGATGTCGTCTTCCAGCAGTTCGTCGGGCGATTCGAAACCGCCCTCTATCTCGTCAGACGCCGCTTCGGCGGTCGCGGTAACCGGGGCGGGGGCAGCGTCGGCAGGCTCGTCGGCACTGGCCGGTTGCTCGGCGGCCGGGGCGGTGGCGGGGGTTGGCTCTGGCTCGACGGCCTGGATGTCGCCAACCGACTCGTCCGCCTGCTCCGCAAGCATTTTGTCGATCTGCTCGATGAGGACGGCATCGTCGGATTCTTCTTCTTCCGCCGCGTCCCCCTCGGCCGAGGCGTCCGATGTCGACGGCGGCATCGCCGACGCTGGTTGTGTTTCGACATGCTGCTGACCGGGGGCCGACGCGGGCTCAGCCTCGCGTGCGGCTGGAGCGGCAGGCTCGGCTGACTCGACAGCCAAAGGCGGCGCAACGCGAGGGGGCGGCTCCGCCTCGGCAGCGTCGGGCTCGGGGCCGGTCTCGGCAGCGGGTTCGGGCGCGGCCTCTGCTTCTGCCTCCAACTGTTGTGGCGATTCAAACGTGCCGGCAAGATCATCGATCTCCGCTGGGTCGGCTTCGTCCAACAGCGATTGAATCTGGTCCGCCAGGTCTGCCCCCAACGCATCAGGCGCGGACGCCGCTGCCGCAGGTTGCTCCGGCTCGACGGGTTCAGCCGGCGGCGAGGGTGTTGGCGGTGATGATGATGGCGATGGCGGTGACGCGGCTTCCAGTGGCGGCGTTGTCGGGGCAGGCTCTGCGATCGTCGACGGTGAGGCGGGGACGGCGGCGGGGGCATTGCCGACCGGGGCATCCGCTTCCTGGGCCAGCAGCGCATCAAGCTGCGCCGCGAGGTCGGAGGCCTCGTCGCGCGTCGCCTGCTCGCCCGGTTTGGCCGACTTGGCCGGCTTGGCCGAGGTCTTGGAGCCCTTGTTGGATGCCGACTGGTTCAAAACGTTCGCTTCCCGTGCGTCGTCCGAATTGACGCCACGCATTCGGACGGGCGACAATCTCACCGGGCATCTGGTCGAACCGTCACGACACGACCGCCCGCTATAGGCTGTTATCGACCAGCGCGGCGAGAAACTCAAGCCCGACCCGCCATAAGCCGATGGATCAGCCAAGCCCCCGGAAGTTTTCCCCCGCCCCACCCCCGATTGCCCCACCCCGGAACACCCCGGAACGCCCGCGCTCGGACCTGCCCATGGCCAACGCCGCTGCCCGATTTTACTGTCCGAACCTGCCACACCCCCGGCTTGCCGGCTCGCGTTGCGAACTCGACGCCCACGAGTCGCATCATGCGCGCAAAGTCTTGCGCCTCAAGCCCGGAGCGCCGGTGGAGCTGTTCGATGGCGCTGGGGGCCTGGCGCGTGGCCGACTGGTCGACTATGACGGGCGGACGGCGTTGTGCGAGGTCAACTCGGTGGAGCGGATTGATCCGCTTCGGCCACAGATCGTTGTCGCCGCGGCGGTGCCCAAGGCCGGCCGCGCCGAGCCAATGGTCAACCAGCTCAGCCAGGTTGGGGCTGACCGGTTTGTGCCGATGATGACGCAGCGCAGCGTCGTCGACCCGCGCGAGGGCAAACTCGAACGCTTCGAGCGGCATGCGATCGAGTCGGCCAAGCAGTGCAGCCGACTGCACGTGCTCACCGTCGAGGCGGCGCAATCGTTTGAAACATTATTAACCGACACGGCCGACGTTCGGCTGCTGGCGGCGCCGGGCGACGGTTCGCCGACGGACTTGCCCGAGCGTGTGCATCGCGCGGCGCGGGTGCTGGTGCTTGTCGGGCCGGAGGGTGGCTTTACCGACGAGGAACTGACGGCTGCGGACAAGGCAGGGTTTGAACGCTGGGCGTTCGGGCCTTACGTGATGCGCATCGAGACGGCGGCGGTGGTCGCGGCGGCAATGCTGCGACAGCTATCGTAAATTTTGCGCTTCCCCGACCGCCAGTGGCAGCTACACTATCGGAACGAGGGAACCAAACATGCCGAACTACGACCAGACGTTCAACGCCCGGGGGAATCTCTACAACGAAGCCATGACCATCTGCCCGGCCGCCCGCGAGCCGGAGCGCGAGCGGCTGCTCGCCCGACTGCAACCCTGCGCCGGCGAAGTGGTCGTCGATGCGCCGGCAGGCGGCGGCTATCTCGCGGAAGGCGTGGCGGCGCGTGGCGCGGAGGTGGTCTGCATCGAGCCGGCGGCGCGTTTCGCCGAGGCGATCGCCGGCCGATTCACGACGCACATCTGCCCGCTGACCGATATGCACCTGCCCGACAGCCAGGCGGACAAACTCGGCAGCCTTGCCGGGCTGCATCACCTGGACGCGGACGAGGTCGGCTGCTTCTTCCAACAGGCGTGGCGAGTGCTCAAGCCCGGCGGCCGCATCGTCGTCGCCGACGTTAAAGCCAACACACCCACGGCCACATTCCTTAACGGCCCGGTGGATGAATGGACCGAGACCGGCCACAAGGGTCGCTTCTTCGACGAGGGCATGTTCACCGAGCACCTCACCGCGGCCGGCTTTGAGCAGATCGAAGAAACATGGGACCAGTTCAGCTGGGACTACCCCGACCACGAGACGATGGTGTGTTTCGCGTGGCATTTGTTCGGCATGACGCGTGCCACCATGGAGATGGTCGAAGCCGCATTGACAGAACACCTCAAGCCATGGACCGATGACGCGGGTACGCATATGCGCTGGTCGCTGATCTATGCTTCCGCGATCAAGCCCGCCTACGCCTGAGTGATCGCCAACAAGACGAACTTTGAAGTGGAGGATGCTCCGATCCACCCATACAATGGGTGCGTAGTTACGTTGGACCCGAATCAAGCGCGATCAATCTGGAAGGATGCATCACCCATGGCTCAAAAGAAAAACGACAACAAAGACCTGCTTGCCTATACGTCGATCGACGACACGCTGCGCAAGAAGATCATCGCCGAGCTTCAAAAGAGCTACAACATGGAACTCGAAACGGTGATGAACTACCTGGCCAACGCCATCTTTCTCGACGGCATGCTTGCCAAGGAAGTCAAGGAAAGCCTCGATGCCGACGTGACCGAAGAGCTTGGCCATGCGCGACAGCTTGCGATGCGCATCAAAATCCTCGGCGGCGATATCCCCGGCTCGCAAGGCCTGAAAATGGAACAAGGCTCCCTCCAGCCGCCAAAGAATACGACCGACGTGATTTCCGTGATCAAAGGCGTCATCGAAGCCGAGACCGGCGCAATCGAGCAGTATCAGAAAATCATCGAAATGACCGGCGACGACACCGACCCCGTCACGCAGGATCTCTGCGTGGAACTCAAGGGCGACGAAGAAGAACACCGCCGTGAGTTCGTCGGCTTCCTCCGCGAGTATGACACGCTCAAGGAAATGCTTAAGTAAATCGGCCGACGTTTAGCGGCAACAACTCAACGGTCACTCGAAGCCCACGGATGGCCATCCGTGGGCTTTATCATTTACATCACGTCCACATCCCCCCCTACAGATACTCATCACCAAAGCGCTCGCCGACCTGTTCGTGCAGCTTCTTGATCTGCTCTGCCTCGCTTGCGCGACATACCAGCGTGGCCTTGTCGGTGTGGATGACAATCAGGTCTTCCACCCCCACGGTCGCAATCAAATGCGCGGCGTCATTCGACGCGATCAGCGTGTTTTTCGAACTGATCATCAAATGGCGACACCCCGCCGCGGCGTTGCCCGCATCGTCTGTCTGGCAGGTCTTGCCGAAGCTCGGCCACGATCCCACGTCCAGCCACTGCAACGGCATCGGCACGGCCGCCACCGTCACCGCCTCGTCGCGCGACGCCGGCTCCATCACCGCATAGTCCACGCTGATTTTCTTCAGCGTCGGATACACCTCGCCCACCACGCGCTGCCAGTCCCGGCCGCCCCACGCCTGTGCACACTTGTCGAGCCCTTCACGATTCTCCGGCGCATACTTCTGTATGCAGTCGAGCAACGTCTGACCGCGCCAGACGAACATCCCGCTGTTCCACAAGTATCGCTCCGGGCCCGCGGCCACGTATTGCTCGGCCGTGGGCGCGTCGGGCTTTTCTTTGAACTGATTGACCGCAAACGCGTCATGCTCGGGCAGTGCATCGCCCAAGTCCAGGTAGCCGAAGCCGGTCGAGGGCTGTGTCGGGCGGATGCCGAAGGTCACCAGCACATCGTCGCGCTGCTCCGCCAACTCGAAGCCGCGCTCGACGATCTGACGAAACTCATCCTCCGGGCGAATGAGATGGTCGGCGGTGAAAATCGCGATCACGGCTCGCGGGTCCTGCTTCGTCAGCACGGCCGTGCCCAGGCCCACCGCGTTGAGCGTGTCGCGGCCCACCGGCTCGCCGATGAACTGCGCTTCGTCGAAGTTCGGCAGCCGATCGAGCATCGCCTGCTTATGCGACTCGCCGGCGCAGATGTAAATCCGCTCGCGCGGCAGCAGGCCTTCCAGCCGATCCATCGCGATCTGCAACAGGCTTCGGCCCTCGATGAACGGAATCAACTGTTTCGGTACGGCCCGGGTCGACATCGGCCACAACCGCGTGCCCGAGCCGCCGGCAATTATTAACGCATAGCGCATCAACCACTCCCTCATTATGATTCGAAACAACCCCTCTTCAGTCAGCATCATCCTAGGCATCTCACGATTCGGCGTCAGCTACATTCAACTTCACGATCTGCTCACACTCGTCCGCCGCGTCGGCATCGGCTAAACTTGTCGGCCATGGAACGTGAAGCCATCGAAAAACCCGACCTCTCCGAAAAGGGCCGTGCCGGCCAAACCCTCGACCGCCGCCTGTTCGTGCAACTGCTCGCCTTTACCGGCAGCGGCCCCACCGACCCGCTCATCGGCGCACTCCAGTCACGCGACGACATCACCGCCACGCTCTACGAAGACGCCACCGACCCCCGCGGCGTCGCCCTGCTGACGCTCAGCGAAGACCCGGCGTTCTTCGTCGGCCCGCTGCGCGATATGCTCAACGTCGGGCCGTGGGCTGCCCTCACCCCCAGACCCGAATTGACCATGTTCGGCCGAACGTACAGCCTCGGCTATGAACCCGACCTCGAAGAAACACTCATCAATCGCCCGCGCAATACCGCACTCAACCCCGACTGGCCGTGGGCGATCTGGTACCCGCTTCGCCGTAGCGGACAGTTCATGCAACTGCCCGAAGACGAGCAGCGCGAGATCCTCATGGAGCATGGCAAGATCGGCTTCGCCTTCGGCCGCGCCGACTACGCCCACGACATCCGCCTCGCCTGTCATGGCCTTGACCGTCACGACAACGACTTCGTCGTCGGCATCATCGGCAAGGAACTGCACCCGCTCTCCGCCGTCGTCCAGGCCATGCGCGGCACGACCCAGACGTCGCTTTACCTCGAACATCTGGGCCCGTTTTTCATCGGTAGAGCCGCCTACCAGACCGCCCCATAAACACCCAAAGGCAGTGCAGCTTAAGCTGCACTGCCCCGCCCGCCCGCTTGAATGCTCGAATGCTTGAATCATCGAACACCTGACATTCTCACACGATCAAACCATGCCTACCACCACGCTCACCGAACGTTACGCCGCCGCGAAACAATCTCTCGAAGCCGTCGACCAGGCCCACGTGCTGCAATACTTCGACGAACTCACCGACGACCAGCAGGACAGACTGCTCGCTCAGATCGAAAGCGTCGACTGGCCGGAAGTGCATCGGCTGATCGAATCTCACGTCCGCCACAAGCCCGAGTTTAAGCTGCCGGACAACGTCGAGCCCGCGCCGTGGTATCCCAACACGCCGCCCGCCGACCTCGAAGCGCGTTACCGTGACGCCCGCGCCGTTGGTGAGCAGCTCATCCGTGACGGCAAGGTGGCCGCCTTCGTCGTCGCTGGCGGCCAGGGCACGCGTCTCGGCTGGGATGGGCCCAAAGGCACGTTTCCGGCGACCCCCATCCGCAAGCTGCCGCTGTTCGCCTGCTTCGCCGAGTACATCCGCAAGACGCAGTCCAAGTTCGGCTCGACCGTGCCGTTCTATGTCATGACCAGCCCGATCAACGACGCGGACACACGTGCGTTTTTCAAAGACAACAACTACTTCGGCCTCGACCCGGCCAACGTCATGATCTTCCCCCAGGGCATGATGCCCGCGATCGATCGCGAGACCGGCAAGGTTCTTCTCGCCGACCGCGACGAGCTTGCCCTTTCGCCCAATGGCCACGGCGGATCGCTTAAAGCCCTCTACAGCAGCGGCGCGATCGCCGACATGCAAAAGCGCGGCATCGAACACATCAGCTACATCCAGGTCGACAACCCGATCGTCAAGGTCATCGACCCGCTGTTCCTCGGCCTGCACGCGCAGGACGAAGCGCAGATGTCCAGCAAAATGCTCCCCAAAGCCTACGCTAAGGAAAAGCTGGGCAACTTCTGCCTCGTCGACGGCAAGATGACCGTCATCGAATATTCCGACCTGCCCGACGCGCTCGCCGAGGCCCGTCAGCCAGATGGCGAGTTGCGGTTCCGCGCCGGGTCGATCGCGCTGCACGCGATGCGCGTCGACTTCGTCGAATCACTGAACAAGGGCGGCGACACCGTGGGCTTCAACTTGCCCTTCCATCGCGCGGAAAAGAAAGTGGCTTACCTCGACAGCGCCACCGGCCAGGCCGTGACGCCCGATCAGCCAAACGCGGTGAAGCTGGAGACGTTCGTGTTCGATGCGCTGCCGATGTGCGATACCTCGATCCTCTACGAGACCGACCGCATCGAGGAGTTCGCACCGATCAAAAATGCCGAGGGCGTCGACAGCCCCGCCAGCAGTTACGAAATTCAGATCGAGCGGGCCGCCCGCTGGCTGGAAGCGCAGGGCGTGACCGTGCCGCGCCGCGACGACAAGCCCGACGCCACGCTCGAAATTTCGCAACTCACCGCGATCGAAGCCAGCGATCTCAAGGACGTCAAACTGCCCGAGAAGATTTCGCCGAAAAGCGAGTTGTTGTTGTAACGGTTTCGCGTCATGGCCACGTTGCGTCTGTTCATCGCCGTGCCGTGCACGCCGTCGCCGGGATTGCGACAGGTGCTCGCTGTGCTGAATGAACATCGGCCGGCGCTGAAGCCAGTGTCGGCCGAGCAGTTGCACGTTACGCTGCGGTTTCTCGGTGAGCAGCCCGAGTCGCACGTACCAGCGATCGCCCGAGCGATGCAGCAGGCCGTGGCCGACGCGGCGGTGTCGAAGGTGACATTGCCGTTTCATGGCCTGATGGCGTTGCCGCCGGGCGGACGTCGCCCGCCGCGTACGTTGTGTGTCGGCTTCAAAGACGCCGAGCCGCTGCAAGCGCTCAGCGCCGCGCTTGATCACCGACTGGCCCGACTCGATCCGCCGATCCCCGCACCAGGCCGGCCGTTCCGCGCACACCTCACACTGGCTCGCGTCAAGTCGCCGCCACGCCGGGGCGACGATGGGGCAACACGCGTTCGTGACCTGCTCGCGCAACATGCATCGACCAACCTCGGCCAGCTTACCGTGGAAACCGTGCAACTGATCGCCAGCCAACTCACACCGCAAGGCCCGGTGCATCGCGTGCTCGACGCCGCCCCGCTGCCATCATCGCTCGACTGTTGACGACGGCCGTTCATTGCCAGGCTTGCCGTCGACCAGCAACGTCACCAGCAGCAGCACGACCATGCCGGGCAGGATGAGGAAGCTCGCGTGCAGGCCGGCATGATCGCCCACGATGCCCATCAGCCAGGCGGTGAACGCGAAGCCGGGGATGCCCGCGCACGAAAGCAGGATGAACAGCGACGTCATATCCACCGACATGCGGTCCACCGCATAAGACTGAATGCTCGGCCAGAAGCAGGCGATCGTAAGCCCGGCGAACGCGAGCATGACGTAAGCCGTGCCCAGGTTCGGCGCCATCGGCACGAGCAGACTCATCACCAGCGCCGCCGCCGCCGAGCCGATCAGCAGCGGCCGCAAGCGATGTTGATGCGCCCACCATCCGCCGCCGATGCGTCCGACGATCATGCCCGCCGCGAAGCAGGCCGTACCAATGCCCCCCGCGCGTGGCAATGCGTCGTAATGCAACTGAAGATAGCTGGCGATCCAGAAGGTGAACCCGCCCTCCACGCCGCCGGCCAGGAACATCGCCACCGCGAACAGCCAGAACTTGCGCGCCAGCAGAATGTCGCGCTTATGGCCGAGCACATGTCGGCTGGTCACGTCCGCCACCACGACCCCGCCGCGCCGAAGGGACAGGTAAAGCAACCCCGCCACAATGCTCATCGCCCCCACGCCCGCGACGACAAATCGCCACGACACGCCTTGCGTCAGCAACTCGCCGCCGATCAAAACGGTCACCAGCACGCCGATGGACCAGAATCCATTGGCGAAGTTCAGGTAGCGACCAGAGTCGTTTGGATGCAGCTCCTGCACGAGCGGGTTGGTGAGCGCTTCGACGAAGCCGCCGCCCACGCCGACCAGCCCCATGGCCAGCAGGATCGTGCCGTACGTCGGCGAGATGGCGTACAGCATCAGCCCGCAGCCGAGCACCAGCGAGCCTACGCCCAGCACGTTGGCCTTGCCCCACCGCGCCGCGGCAAAGGCGGACGTGAGCATGACCGCCAGGATCAGCACCGCACGCATGACCTCCAGCAACCCGCCCGCCGCGAGTCCGAATGACAGTTCGCGGGCGAGGATCAACAGCGCAATCGGCGTCACCACCGCGCTGGACGAATAAGCAAGAAAGCCCATCGCCGCGGCGTAGTCCAGCGGTGCCAGTCGCAAACGTGGCATAAGCGAGGATGATAGGCGATGCCGCCCGCCGCAGCGCGCAAGTCTACATCACCACACCATCAAGCCCCGTCAACCCCAACGGCTCGCGCGTGAAAAACGGCTCGGCGTATTCCGTCCCGATTCGGCTGCCCATGTAGCCGTTCATCTGACGCAGCCATTCGACCACCCGCCGATTCTTCTCCGGCGTCACGAACTGACTCTCATACGCCTTCACCGCGCGTTCCTTCTCATCCATCTGCTCGGTAATGTCCATGCAGAAGCTCGGGTTCGCCACATGACGCAGATGCGTGCAGTAGTAATAGATCAGCCAGCGCGGGTAGATCGGCTCGCCGGGCAGGTCCGTCTTTGTCAGCTTCGCATCGAACCGCGCATCTTCCACGATGCGCGTCGTCGCGATGTGATCCGGGTGCGCGTCTTCGTAATATGGCAGGAACACCACCTCCGCCTGATGCTCGCGCATCACGCCCGCGACAAGATGCCGAGCCTGCAACGAATGTTCCACCTCGCGATTCTTCAGGCCAAGCAGTCGCCGCTTGACGTTGCCGAGGATCTTCGCCGCGGCGGTCCATTCCTTCTCACGCTGCTCCGGCGAGCCAAACGGCGTCGGCTCGCCGTTGGTCATGTCCAGCAACAGCACATCATGCCCCTGCTGCGCGAGGCGAAGAATCGTGCCCCCCATGCCGAGTTCCTGATCGTCCGGATGTGGACCGACGACGAGTATGTTTGCCATAACGCTTCCATCTTTCCTGGTCCGGCCACTTAGTCGGCCACGCCGCTGTTGGAGTCGGTTGATTGCAACTGCCGCTCGTATACCTGCTCGATCATCGCCACCATTCGCCGAGCGTCGAACTGCTCGCGCACATGCGATTGCCCTTTCGCGATCAGCTTCGCTCGCTCATCGGGATGCTCGAACATCCACGCGATCGCCTCGGCCAACGCCGCGCGATCGCCCGGCTCAACGAGTTTACCCGTTTCGCCATCCACACAAATCGACGGCATCCCCCCCACGTTGTACGCCACAATCCCGCAGCCACAAAGCAGCGCCTCAATCAACGTCCGACTCTGCCCCTCCTGGTAGCTGGGCAACGCCTTCACATCCACCGCGGTGAGCAGATGCCCCACCCGGTCATGCGGCACGAGCCCCGTGAGCATCACCTGCTCCCGCCACGGCTTGTCCGCAAGCTGTGCTTCGATCTGCGAGCGATGAAAACCATCGCCAATCAACAACAACCGCAACGTCGGCAGCCGCTCAAGCAATGTGGGCATGATCGCCAGCAGATCGTCATGCCCCTTCAGCGGGTCCAGCCGGGCGACGATGCCCAGCACCGGCACATCATGCGGAACGCCAAGCTCATCCCGCACTGCCGCGCCATGCGAACGGTCGCGCTCAAAACGCGACAGCTCAACGCCCGACGGGATCACCGTAAAACGCTCCGGCCCGGCAATGCCCTTGGCGGTGAACGCATCCACCATCGCCGACGTAATCGCGATCAGGTGATGGCAACGCTTCGCCGCGTATCGCTCCAGCGCGACATACATACGATGCACCCAGCGGGGTTGGTGGTCGTGAAACGGCAGGCCGTGCACCGTATGAATCACCGCCGGCACACCCCCGGAAGCGCCCTCCGCCCACGCCGCCGCTCGGCCGACGATGCCCGCCTTGCTCGAATGCGTATGGACCACATCCGGCCGCAACTCACGAATCAGCCGACGCAACGCAAAGTAACACCGCACATCATCCATCGGCCGAATCGAGCGATGCATGCTCGACACCTCGACCAACTGCGCTCCGCTCGCCCGCGCCTGCTCAAGCAGCGACCCCTCGGGCCCGTAGATCGGCCCATACGCCAACGTCACCTCATGCCCCGCCGCCACCTGCGCTGCGCAGCTCATCACCGTGTTCTGCTGCGCCCCGCCGAGGATCAGCCGCGTGATGATGTGAAGAATCTTCATCTTGAATTTCTAATTTTTAATTGCTGATTGCTGATTGCTGATTGCCGATTGAAACACATACAACCGTGACGGAGGGTTCACCCTTCAATTAGCGATCAGCAATCAGCGTTCAGCGATTCAAAACCGAATCCACTCCAGCCACAACCCCTCCGGGGGTAGCGTTGGCCCGGCAAGGCGGCGGTCCGCCTTTCGCAGGATTTCATCAATCCGCTCCGGCTCGAACAAGCCTCGGCCGACTTCGACCAGCGTGCCCGCGACGATACGCACCATGTTATAGAGAAACCCGTCGCCGGAGATCACCACATGCACCTCCGGACTGTCAGCGGCGCAATCGCGCACCACCTCGCAAGCATGGATCGTCCGCACCGTCGACAGTCGGCCATGCTTCGCGGCTGCGAACCCTGCCACGTCGTGCATCCCCACCAGCCGACGCGCCGCGTCGTTCATGCGATCAAGATCCAACGGTGTCCAGCAATGCCACACGAAATGTCGCCGCTCCAACGGCCGACCCGCCGAGTTCCAGATGCGATACCGATACTGCTTGCTCGTGCAGTCGCCGATGCAATCAAACGTCGCGGGCACAACCTCACAGCTTCGCACATCCACATCGGCGGGCAGTCGACTGTTAAACGCCAACGCCATCCGCTCCAACGGAATCGGACACGCCGCATCAAACTGCGCCACCTGCCCCCGCGCGTGCACCCCCGCATCCGTCCGGCTGGCGCCCATCAACCGGATCGGCTGATGCAACACTTCCCGCAACGTGTCCTCCACCACCTGCTGCACCGTCCGCAACGGCACATCAACACCCGGCGGATGCTGCTTCTGCCAGCCGTGGAAGTTCGTGCCGTCGTAGGCGATGGTGAGTTTGTAACGTTGAGTGATGCACACAGCGCGACCAGTGTACCGCCGACGCCTGATACAACAACGCAGTTCTAACTTTTGAAACATTTAGCCGCGGTGTTTGCACCGCGTTCTTCGCCCCACCACCCGAACGCGCGGACCAAGGCCCGAGGCTAAATGGTGATGCGGAATCGAACCCGCGTGGTCGACCTAGGCGACGATATGCAGCGCAATCCACGGAACAAAATTGAACAGAATATTGCCCACTTTGTAGATCGACATACCCAAGTAGTGCGCAAAGTCGAACCGCTCCGGCGAAAGCCGGAACCATCGGCCGTGCATCCCATATAACCACTCGCGAGCGCCCCAGAAAATGCCAAACCAGAGCATCAGGATGCCAACGTTGATAACGAAACTCCAGATGAGTACATGACGCACGACTTCAATATCCATGATGTCGCTCCTTATTAAAGGATTTTATTCGCGATTATCACGGAATCTGCAAACTCCCATCCTCATTAAACTCAAACGCCCCCCACGCCACTTCCCACAAATAACCATCTGGGTCGGCAAAATACCCGCTATGCCCGCCCCAGAACGCGTCCTGCGCCGGCTTCACAATGCGACCCCCCGCCGCCTCCGCCTCGGCAAGCAATCGAGCTACGTCATCCTTCTCCCGAACGTTGTGCGCCAGCGTGATGCCTGAAAACGGCGGCCGCTCCGGGCGAAACTCATCGCCCACATCCTTCACCAGATCATCAAACGGGTACAACGCCAACCGCGTCCCCTGCGTCTGAAAAAAGATCACGCCCTTGTCCGGCGTCCACGTCGTCGCAAACCCCAAGCCATCGCGATAAAAACGCAGCGACCGTTCGAGATCCTCCACACCGAGCGTCACCAGACTGATGCGCGGTTCCATACCCATCCTCCCCGATAAAAAATAACTTCGTTATGCGTTCACCACCGGATTGACCAGCTTGCCGATGCGCTCGATCTCCACCACCACCTCGTCGCCGTCCGCCAGAAACACCGGCGGCTTCCGCGCCATGCCCACACCCTGCGGCGTGCCGGTCAGTATCACCGTGCCCGGCAGCAAAGTCGTGTCGCGACTCAAAAACGCAATCAGCGTCGCCACGCTGAAGATCATGTCACCCGTCGTGTGCTGCTGCATCACCTTCCCGTTGAGCGTCGTCGAGATATTCAACGCCTGCGGGTCGGCTATCTCATCGGCGGTCACCAGCACCGGCCCCAGCGGGCAGAACGTGTCAAAACTCTTGCCGCGAATCCACTGCCCCCCGCCGCCTTGCTTCTGCCACCGCCTGGCCGACACATCGTTGGCACACGTATAGCCGAGCACATGCTCCAGCGCCCGCGCTTCCGGGATATCGCGTCCCGCTTTGCCGATCACCACCGCCAGTTCGCATTCGTAGTCCACCTCCGGCCCGCGCATCTGCGACGCCGGCAGACGAATCGCCACACCCGGATCGGTCGCCGCGGACGTCGGCTTCATGAACACCACCGGATGCTCCGGAAGCTCGGCGCCCGTCTCCGCAGCATGCTCGCGATAGTTCAGCCCGATGCAGAAAATGTTGCTCGGCTGAATCGGCATCAACACCCGCTTCACCCGATCCTCCGTCCCCTCCACCTCGATCGCCCCCGCCAGGGGCGACCCCCCCAGCCGCCGCGCCCGCCCATCACCGATGTCTTCGCCATACCGCACCACGCCGCCGTCGTCTTCATATCGCATGACCCGCATCGCCAACTCCCTTCAAGTAATTCCTCTCCCCCACGCCGGAGTGAAGCGCGGCGCAACTCCGGATCTTTCCGAAGCCCACGGATTCCATCCGTGGGCGTTACCCGAACTCCAACTCCAAACCACAAACCAGAAACCTTTACCTACGCCACCCCCGCGTCGCGCAATCGTTCGTCCAGTTGCCTGCTCGACTCCGCCTTCGCGTCGATCAAAAAGTCCGTGCCCAGCCGCAATAGGTCGCCGCGCACCGACCGATCAAACGCATGCGCCGCCACCGGCACGCCGAACTGCCTGCAGCGATACACGAACAGGTTGTTCGTATCTTCAATCTGCAACGCCGTGATGGCCAGCTTCGCCTCCGGCAGCCCCGCCTCTTCCAGCACGGAGAGGTAATCGATATGCCCCACCATCGTCTTGCAGGGCAGCCCTGCCAGTTTTCGCGCGTCCGTGTCGATCGCAAGCACCGTCTCGCCGCGCCGATGCAGCTCGCTCGCCAGCCGTCGGCCCATCGCGTTCATGCCCACGACAATCACATGACCGCACAACGGCGGCTCGGCGTTGTCCGCATCTTCCTGCTCACCCGCGCCGAACATGCGCAGCAAGCCAAACCGATGACACACCGCGAACAACGGATGGTTGTAGAGAATCATGTACGACGAAATCGCAATCGTCACCAGCCCCACCACCATCACGATCGAAAGCACACGGTCATCAATCAGCCCGGCCGCCATGCCCATCGCCGCGAAGATGAACGAAAACTCGCTGATCTGCGCCACCGTCACGCTCGTAAGGAAAGACGTCCGCTCGCTGTACCCGCAGCGGGCGATGATCCACATGAAGATAAACGGGTTACCGATCAACACGAACAGCGACAATATCGTCGCCGCGAACCAGTCGTTGATCGCGCCGCTCAAGTCCATCTGCGCCCCGAGCGAGATGAAGAAAATCGCGATGAAAAAGTTCATCAGCGGATGCACCCGTCGCCGCAGATCGTGAGCCACATCCAGTTGCGCCAGACTCAGCCCGGCCAGAAACGCGCCGATCTCCAACGACAGCCCCATCCACTCCGCCGCGACCACGAACGCGAAGCACCACGTCAGCGCCGCGATCACCATCGCCTGCGGCGAAGGCCCCAGCCAGCCAAACGGCCGCGGCAGCAGAAACTTCGACGCCAGCAACGCCGCCACCAGCAACACACCCATCCCCACAAACGCGAGCGCCAGATTCCCCGTCATCGCGCCGATCGACCGCGACGCTTCCTCACCATCCGCCTCCGTACCCAAACCTGCCAGGAACGTCAGCGCGATAATGACCACCAGATCCTGCACCAGGAAGATGCCCACCGCGATCCGCCCGTACAGCGAATGCAGTTCCTTTTTCTGGTCCAGCAGCTTCACTACCACAACCGTGCTGGAAAACGTCAGCGCCGTCGCCAGGAACATCGACTCCATCACCGAGAACTGCAGCACCAGCGAGAGCACAAACCCGCCCGCCGCCGTGAACACCACCTGCCCGATGCCCGCCAGCACCGCCACCTTGCCCACATCGCGAATCTTGTCCAGGCTCAGCTCCAGCCCCACCAGGAACAGCAGCAGCGCGATCCCCAGTTCGGTGAGCACCTCCATCGTCGCTGGGGCATCGTGGTCGCCCGGCGTGTGCACCTCGAAGACAAGCACGCCCAGCATCGGCCCGAGCACCAGGCCCGCGAAAATGTACGCCACGATCGACGGCATCCGCACCAACCGCGCCACCAGCACCAGCGCCGCCGCGGTGACGATCATGATCCCGATCGCGCGTATGAAATCCAACTCAGCCACGGCGGTAAGTTACTGCATGCCGACCTCGTTCACCAGAATGAGCCCCCCATGACGCCCACGGCGTCACGCCGTGGGCGTCTACCCCCGCTCCGGCAGTGCATCGAGTTGGCCCCACAATTCCTGCATCAACGGCTCAAGCGTGTCGCGTGTGAAATCAAACCGCAGCCCCGCCGCCTCGAAAAGCTGCGGCAGCGGCCGTGTGCCGCCCAACGTCAACGCGCTCTGGTAGCTCTGCAACGCCTGCTCGCGATCCTGCTTGAACCGGGCCCAGAGTTGCAACGCACCCAGCTGCGCGATGCCATACTCGATGTAATAGAACGGGTGGTGGAACAAGTGCAGCTGACGATGCCACAGGTGCGCCCGCGCCTGCTCAAAGCCCGACCAGTCAACCACCGGGCTTGTGAACCGCGCCATCAGCGACAGCCAATGTTCCCGCCGCTCGTCCGCTGTATGCCCCGGATTCGTGTACAACCAGTGCTGGAAGCTGTCGATGGTCGCCATCCACGGGAAAAACCGCACGATGCCCTCAAGCATGTTCCGCTGCGCCCGCGCCTGCGACTCGGCGTCGGCATAAAACACATCCAGGTGATGCGAGCCCATCAGTTCCATCGCCATGCTCGCCACTTCGCAAAACTCCAGCGGCGCGTGACGCAGAAACACCAACGGCTCCGCCCGCCACGACCAAAGAAAGTGAAACGCATGGCCGCCTTCATGCAGCAGCGTTTCCACATCCCGCTGCACGCCGGCCGCGTTCATGAAGATGAACGGCTCGCCTGATTCTTCCAGTGCACTCTGGAAGCCGCCCGCCCGCTTGCCCCGGCGGCTCTCCAGGTCCAGGTTCCGCTCGAACGACAGTCGGCCGAACTCTTCCGCCAGCGTCGGCGACACCCGGCCGAACACCTCGCCCGCGCGCCGGACCAGCTCCGACGGGTCGTCCGCATCAAACGGCGACAGCGGCGCTCGGCCCGCCACGTCCACCGCCATGTCCCAAGGCCGAAGCGAGTCCACCCCCAGCTTCGCCTTCCGCTGCTCATCCAACTCACGCACCAGCGGCATGCACACCTGCTCGATCGCATCCGCAAACGCCAGGCAATCCTCCGGCGAATAGTCGAACCGCGCCCGCGCCTGCCAGGTGTACTCGCGATAGTCCGCCTTGTCCGCATTCGTCGCGATCTGCTGCCGCAGGTCCAGCAGCTTATCGAAGGTGGACTCGATCGCGTCGCGATCTTCAAGCCGACGGTTCGCGCTCAGCGTCCACACCTGCTCGCGCACCGCGCGATCGGGCTCTTCGAGAAACTTCGCGAGTTGCTGAAGCGTTCGCTTCTTGCCCTGAAAATCGACCTCCATCGCGCCGATGAGCTTGTCGTAGCTGCTGACCAGCTTCGTGACCTCGGTTTCCAACGGCACGTTGGCCGGTCGAAACAGCTCCACGTCCGCCTGCCACTCGCGCAGCATCACGGCGTAGCGCGGGCCTTCCAACGCCTTATGTCCCGGCGAATCGAGCAGCTTCTTCTGAAGCTCGAAAAAGGCCGGCCGAAGCTTCGGCGCGATCTGCTCGACGTACTGCAAAAACGCCTTCTCGATTTCCGGATCGTCCGTGTGACAAGCCTGGTCGATCCGCCGACGGGCGCCATACTCCGACACCGCCGCCATCAACTCGGACAGGTCCGCCAGCCACTGCTCCACCGCGTCGGGCGAATCCATCTGCCGATCGCGCAACGCGTCGAACAGCGGCTCAAGCTGCGACCAGTCGGACAGATCCACATCAGCGGGTACAAATCGGCGAGTCGTCGTTGTCTTTGCCATTTTCAAAAATCACCATCTCAGGTCGAATATCCACAACCACAAAAAAGTTTAGCCCTCGCGCCCACGCGAGGGCGCGCCCCGCCCCATGCCCCGCTTTCAAACCCCATCACACCCGCTCAAACCCCATCGCCTCCGGATCAACCTCGATTGACGTGCCGAACGGCGCGTCCACCACCGAGTCGATCGCAAGTTCGCCCGCGTCGATTTTCACCGCTGCGTAGCCCTGCTCGTGCGCGTGGTAGAGGTCACCGTGGTGCTTGAGCATCTGCTGCCCGACCGTGTCGGGGAACATGGTCAGTCCCTTGAAGTAGTGATGCCCGTTGCGTTCGACATGGTCCAGACCCAGGGTCGCCATCACTGCCAGGTCCTGCGTCAGCGCGATCGGGCCCACGTTCGACAGGTCTTCCCCGCTGAGTGCGAACGGTCGGCCGGGCTCCTCGCGATGAAGGTGCGCCAGCAGACATGCACCGGCGATGCCCTTGAAAACGCCCTTGCAGTTCTTGTGGCTGGTCCCGGCGTAGCCGCAGTCCAGCGCGCGTGGCAGGCTGTGCAGCGTCGCGTCCGACTCATCGATGATGATCGTCGGGCGATCCTTCCACGCGAGCAATTGCTGCTGTACCTCGTCGCCCAGCGCGATGCGACGATGGAACGGCTGCTCGATGAAAAGCATCCCCTTCATGAACGCCTGCAACGCCTTATCGCTGCAAATCGCGTCTGTCAGTTCGCGGAACGGCTCGACGGCCTGGTAGGTCTCATTGCCGTCCAGCGTAAAGGCGAACCGCCTGCCGTCCTTGCAGATCACGCTGGCCAACCGCTTCAGCCGGGCGAGGTCGTCCGCGGGCTTGCCGACGAGCTTGATCTTGAAATGCGTCAGCCCATACGCCGCGATCGCCTGCTCAAGGGTCTGCGGCAGGCCATCGTCCAGCCGATCCGTGCCGTTGAGATCGCTTTCATCGATCGGGTCCGCCAGCCCGACCGTATGACGCGCCGCCATCCGTCGGCTGGGCTCGGCGGGCAGCAGGTCGGCGGGCGACGCACCGGCCAACGGCTTGTGAATCTCGCCCAGCTCGATGCCCAGCGTGTTGCGGCGCACCGCCTCGGCAAAACAGTCGCCCGTCGCCCGGCAGAACGCGTCGATCACCGCCCGCTCGATCACCGCCACACCCAGGTTCCACAGCAGCGGCGGGTGCGTCGTCGTCTCCGCCCAAAGCGACTGCGTCTGGTACAGCCGATGCCAGAGCGCAAACACACTCGGCGCACTCAACCCCGTGCCCGCCTCGGCTGCATTTCGAATCACCCGCCACAGGTCGGCCAACTCGCGCTCGACCGGCTCGTCCGCATGCTTGGTGAACCACTTCGGCGACAGGCCCTCCGCGGCGTAGCCCACCGCGGTCTGGCCCGCCACACGCACACGCGCCCGAACGATCAGGTGCGGCAGTTCCGTCAACGTAGCGATCCCATAACGAAATGGCATTCGCGTCCGCATCGGACGCTGGAACAATTCAACGGCTTGAAGCTGTATAGACATGCTCGCCAGTATACGTCGACTCGACAATCGACCACAGGCGTCGCGAACCCCCCCAGACGGCCCCGGTTTAAAGGTGGGGCTTCACCTGATTCGCTTCTCGGGCACACTACGCCTCTGCTCGGATTTCGCCCCCGGGTGTACAATCCTCGCGAACGGCGGCCGTGCGCGAAGGCTACATAGTAGTGGCCACAGTAGAGATTTAGATACAATGACGATCAAGCGGACAACCGCCAGCCACAGACGCCACAAAGCCAAAGCTGCCGCCTAAAGTTCCCTTGCCGCCATGCCGAGATGAAACACAGGCTACCCGATCCGGTATGAGCGATATGCTATGTGGCTCATACCGCCGTCCCGCCTCACCTGATGGATCGCAGCGCGTCGGCCGGTGGTTGGATTTAAAAATGGAGCAGACTGACCGACATAACCGTAGCGGGGCGGCCGAAACGCAGCCGAACTCGATGATTCGCGTGCTGGTGGTGGACGATCACGCTGTGGTGCGCGAAGGCTTGCTGATGGTGCTCAAACGCTCGCCGGAGATCGCGGTCGTCGGCGAAGCAGGCGATGGCAAGGCCGCCCTCGTCGAGGCCCGCCGACTCAACCCGGACGTCGTGCTCATGGACGTGAACATGCCCGGGCTCAACGGCCTCCAGGCCACCGCCGCGCTCATGGCGGAAAACAACCACGTCAAAGTCATCGGCCTGTCCATGTACAACGACGACGAGGTCGCCACCCTCATGCGGCAGGCCGGCGCGTCTGCCTACCTCTCCAAAGGCTGTTCCACCGAAGAACTCACACGCACCATCCACAATGTCGTCCGCGACAACGGGGCCGCCGCCGCCCCGCGCAACGACAACGCCAGCTAACCGCGATACTCCGCCTCGCTCGTGCACGTCTCACGCACACGCACCGCCGCCAGCAGCGGCAGCGTCGGCTTCAACTGATCGTAAACCCACTTCGCCAGCAGTTCCGCCGTTGGATTGGACAGGCCTTCGATGTCATTCAGCAGCCGATGGTCCAGCGCGTCGTGAATCGGCTTGAGCGCCGCCTTCACCTCGCCGAAGTCCTGCAGGTAGCCTTTCTCCTCGTCGAGTTCGCCCTCGATGACCACCTCGACCTTGAACGAATGGCCGTGCATCCGCCGGCACTTATGCCCCTCCGGAAACGTGGGCAGGAAGTGGGCCGCTTCAAAATCCATCGATTTGGTCAGGCTGACGCGCATCGCGGTAGTTTCCGGTTTCCCCGGGCAAGTTTCAAGTTCCGCGACGCATCCGCTGGGCAGGTCGATCGCATCTACTCGCTCATGACGCCAAGACGTCAGAAAGAAAGGCAAGCCACGAAGGCACGAAGGGGATGAAGGGGGCACGAAGGGGGAAGCAAGAATTAGAAGGAAGGGGGAGGTGACTGGGAGGGGCAGGTGTTCAGGAACCTATTGAACGCTTCCCTGCCTTGCCAAAACATAATGCTCTGCCTCTCTTCGTGTTTTCTTCGTGTCCTTCGTGTCTTTGTGGCAAGAACGATCTGCTGTCCTTGGCGTCTTGGCGTCTTGGCGTCTTGGCGTTGAAAATCGACGGCTAAATCCGATGCGATGTCCCTGCACCCGCCAGGCCCGCGCTTTATCCCGGCGGGCCGCGTTGGTATCCTCTGAGCACGCATACGAATGGCGATTCATCCCGTCTGCCTTGGAGTAACTATGCCATCACCGGCTCAGCCTAAGGACATTGAAAAAAGCAAGGCCCGTCAACTGGGCATTGCCGAAGCGCTCGGCCGCATCCCTTCGGGGCTGTTCGTGCTTACCGCTCAACACGAAGATCGGCGTCAGGGCATGCTCACCAGCCTGGTGCAGCAGGTCTGCTTCGAGCCGCCGATGGTCTGCGTCTCCGTCGCCAAGGGTCGGCCGATCATGCCGCTCATCAGCGAATCACGCCAGTTCGCCCTCTGTCAGCTTTCGGAAAACGACAAACTCCTGCTGCGCAAGTTCGCAGGCGGCGTCGACCCCTCCGACGATCCGTTCCTCGGCTTCGACCTCGTCAATACCCACCTGCACAACCTGCCCGTGCTCAAGCACGCGCTGGCCTACCTCGAATGTGAGCTTGCCTGCCACCTCGACGTCGAAGGCGACCACGACTTGTTCGTCGGCCGAGTGCACGCCGGCGCCCGCCTCAAAAAGGACGACACCCCGCACATCCACCTCCGCGAAAACGGCCTGAAATACTGATCAGCACGTATCTTGGCGAATGTAGCAGGTGCGGTCGACGCCCACGGCGTCAGCCTCATACACAAAGCCCGCGTTTGACGAAGAATCCGTATCCGCCTGGTCTCAGTCCTCGTTGCCGTTACGACGTTGGCGGTTCAGCAGTCCGCCGAGATTGTCTTCCACGCCCCGGCGGAGCGTTTCCTCGGCTTCTTGACGCAGGTCGCGGTCCGCGGCGTCGCCCGTCACGTCGCCGATGATCCCGCCGAGGTTGTCGGTGATCTTCTCCAGATCGAAATCGCCAAGATCACCCAGCCCAGCCAACGCGCCACGCAGGTCGCCCGCGATGAGGCTCGGCAGCGCGTCGCCCGCCTGCTCGACCACGGCCTGCAGCAGCGCGTTGATGAGGATGCCGCTGAGTTGTTCCAGCAGCACGCCGCCTTCCGTTTCCGAGCCGACGTCCGTCAGGCGGATGTTGTCCAGCCGAATCGTCACTACCCGCGGCTCCTCCCCGCCGAGCGACAGCACCGCCGCCTTGACCACCACGTCGGAGATGACCACCTCGTTGATGATGTACTTCTTGCCGTCGCGCGGCTGCTCCTCGGGCGGGCCCTGGAGCTTTTCCATGTGTTCGAGGATGACGTCGTAATTGTTTCGCCCGTCCCGCCGTTCGATATTCAGGTCAATGCCGCTCAGGTGCAGGCGGGGCACTTGGACCTGGTCGCGCAACAGCGATCGCAGCGTCACCGCCACGTCGCCGTCGCCGAGTTGGAGGAAGTGTGGCGACTCGAAGCCCTCGGGATTGTTGATCTGCAAGGCGTTGAGCTTCAACTCGCCCTGGCGGATGCCAAGGTGAGCCGAGTTGAGCGTCGTCGTCGTGCCGGTCGCGTAGCTCGTGCCACGCTCGATGCCCCGGCGGGTCAGGCCGTCAAGGCTGACGTAAAGCACGACAGCGGCAACCAGTAGAACAACCAGCAGTGCCCCGACACCGGCAAAAAGCCATTTCATAGCAGGTTCCTGTAAGGAAGGTTCGGACGAACCAGAGGTCGGCTACTATATCAAGATCGCGGTTGAAACGGTCAAAACCCCCGTTGATCGACCCTCGCCACGCAGGCCCGGCCTCGCAGGCGGGCGAGCCCTGCTCTACGCTCTGGCAGAAGTCATTTTTCTTAATCATCTTGGCGTCTTGGCGTCTTGGCGTATTGACCGATTTAGTTGCGATCGCTCTGGTCGGGCAAGGTCCCTACTTGCTGGCGACGATCCCGGCCCCTAAACTGATTTGTCCACCTGGACGATGCTTCAGAGCCTTTTGTCGGTGCGCCACGCAGGCCCCACCGGCTTTGCGAGGAACGTACCGTCGGACGACGGGCCCAACCGCCCGCCGACGCCGACTGACTCGTGATCACTGGCCGGGATGCGTCGCTTTGTTTGCGTCAGCCCCGGCCCACCGGGTGAACCCCGGCCATCGGAAACCCGACCCCCTGCCTGCCGTCTCTAACTGAGGAAGCCCCATGCCGACCGCCACTGAGGACAAGGCCAAGGCCCAAGCCCGGCCATCCAGCGAGCTGTCCACCGATAAGCTGCTCGACATGCTCTACATGATGATGCTCATTCGACGCTTCGAAGAGCGCACCATGCAAAGCTACATGCAGCAGAAAATCGGCGGCTTCTGCCACATCTACATCGGACAGGAAGCCGTCGCCACCGGCTCCATCGCCGCACTCAACGACGAAGACCCCGTCATCACCGCCTACCGCGACCACGGCCACGCACTCGCCCGCGGCATGCACCCGAACTACGCCATGGCAGAACTCTTCGGCAAAGCCACCGGCTGTGCCAAGGGCAAAGGCGGCTCGATGCACTTCTTCGACAAGCCCCGCCACATGTACGGCGGACACGCCATCGTCGGCGGACAATGCCCGCTGGGCATCGGCCTCGCCTTCGCCACGCAGTACAACAAGGAAGACAAGACCACCGTCTGCTACCTCGGCGACGGCGCGATCAACCAGGGCGCGTTCCACGAAGCAATGAACATGGCTGCCATCTGGCGGCTGCCGATCCTGTTCGTCGTTGAAAACAACATGTACTCGATGGGCACGCACATCGCCCGCGGCACCGCCGGGGCCGACGACCTCTCCAAGAAAGCCGCCGCCTACGACATGCGCTACGCCGAGTGCAACGGCAGCGACATCCTCGAGGTGTACGACACGTTCAAGACCGAAGGCGATCGCGCCCGCGGCTCGACCGCCAAAGCGCTCGGCCACGATGACGACAAGGGCGACGGCCCCTGCTTCATCAACGTCAAGACGTATCGCTACCAGGGCCACTCCATGTCCGACCCGCAGAAGTACCGGACCAAGGACGAGGTCAAGCAGCAGCAGGAGCAGGACTGCATCAACCTGCTGGTGAACCACCTGATCGAAAAGGGCCTCGCCAACCAGGACAAGATCGACGAGCTGGACCAGAAAGCCAAGGACGCCGCGCAGGACTCGGTGAAATACGCCGAGAACGCCCCCGAACCGAGCATTGACGAGTTGTACACCGACGTGTTCAGCCAGCCGTTCGGGTACTTCAAGGAAGGCGACCTGCCCGCGATGATCAAAAACGACAATAGCGGAGAGTGATCACCGTTTAGCCGCGTGCCCGCAGGGCCGCGTGTTCGGCTTTCATAGCCGGGAAGGGGCGATTCATGGCAGAAGTCAGCATGTCAGACGGCCGAGTGCAGATCTCCAAGGCACAAACGCATCCGACGATTTCGATCGCGGGCACGGTGTGTACCTTTGTTTTCCTGATCGTCGTTATTTTTGCCATCTTCGCCAAAGAGCAGATGATGATCGCCAGCTACATCAGCGGCGCTCTGGCGGCCATGGGCGTCTGCCTCGCACTGATCGCGACGTGGCGGCCCAACGGGAACAAGCAATAGGAAGCACAGCCATGCGCAACATGCGATTGATCGGCTCCCTGTTCCCCGCCCTGCTGATCCTGCTCGGCCTCTGGTATGCGCTATACAGCCTGGCCACTCCTGATGACGCGGGTTCCTACGCGATCGCAGCCGCCATCCTGCTGAGCACCGTGCTGGTCGTAGAACGAATGAGGCAAAAGAACTGGGCGAATTAAGCTGAATGCCGGGTGCCGCGTGCCACACACCATCCCGAAGACGACTTACAGACAGCATTAAGATCGAGCGAGAAATAACCACCATGAGCGCAACCGCGACCGACCGTAAATATCAGTACCGTGAAGGCCTCCGCGAAGCGATGGTCGAAGAGATGCAACGTGACGAGCGCGTGTTCCTCATGGGCGAAGAAGTCGCCGAGTACAACGGCGCTTACAAAGTCAGCCAGGGCATGCTCGACGAGTTCGGGCCCGGCCGAGTGATCGACTCGCCTATCAGCGAGACCGGCTTCTCCGGCCTCGGCGTCGGCGCCGCGATGTACGGCCTGCGCCCCATCATCGAATTCATGAGCTGGTCGTTCTGCCTTGTCGCCGCCGACCAGATCGTCAACAACGCCCCCAAAATGCTCTACATGTCCGGCGGACAGTTCGGCGTGCCTTGCGTGTTCCGCGGCAACAACGGCGCGGGCGGGCAGCTTGGCTCGACGCACTCATGGTCGGTCGAATCGCTGTGGAGCCAGGTGCCAGGCCTGAAGCTGGCTGTGCCCAGCACGCCGCGCGAAGCCAAGGGCATGCTCAAGTCCGCCATTCGCGACAACGACCCGGTGTTCTACCTTGAGTCGGAGCGGATGCTCGGCATGGGCGCTCGCGGCGACAAGGATTTCTCCCGCTACCTCTCAGGCGGCCAGTGGGCACCGCCGGAAGGCGACGACGACTTCACCATTCCGCTGGGCAAGGCCAACGTGGTCAAGCAAGGCAGCGACTGCACGATCGTCACCGCAGGTCGGCCGCTGCACTTTGCGCTTGAGGCGGCGGAAGCGCTGGAAAAAGAAGACATCGACTGCGAAGTGATCGACCTGCGGACCTATCGCCCGCTGGACATGGACACGGTGATCGAGAGCATCAAGAAGACCAGCTACTGCGTGGTGGTCGACCAGAGTTGGCCGTTCGCGTCGGTGGCGTCGGAAGTGTGCACGCAGATTTACGAGAAGGGCATCGACCTGCTGGACAATCAGGTCTATCGCGTAAACAACCACGACGTGCCCCCGCCTTACAACCGCAACCTTGAGCAGGAAATGCTGCCCAACGCGAAGCGGATCATCGAAGCCGTGCGGGCCGCGACGTACAACACCTGATTCGCATCACAGGTTCGCACCACAAGATCAAAAATTCAGCCCCCTCGCCCACGCGGGGGCGACGATGTTCAGTCTTCCATCCGACCCGCCTGCTCCCACGGGTGCAGCGCCTCGGCCAGCGCCGCGAACATCTCGCCAAATGTCTGGTCGGTCAGCCAAGGTGCAATCAGCACCGCCGCGACGTTCATCAACGTGAACCACACGGTCGAGTGGTCCCACCACGACCATTTCTGCTGCCACGGAAAGTCCGGCCCGGCGGCCTCGGCGTCGTGGGCGGGGATGCTGTAATAGTGGTCGACGTTGCGCGTCGCCGTGATACGGCCGGCCATGATCGTCTGCTGCCATGGCAGCGGCAACAGACCGCGCACGCTCTGCATCATCGGGCCCAGACGCAGGCCCATGATGCTCATCCGCCCGGCCCCGCTGAGCCCGGCAATGCCGAACTCCACCTGCGTGTACGCAAGCAATGCAAACGCCCAGATCACCAAAGCCACGTCGAGCTTCATGTCCCACAGCGCCCAACTCACCCGACGCGCGAACCCGCGATGGCCCAGCCAGCCCTGCTTGATCCACTCGAATGCGAAGTGCACCGCCACGACCACCAGTAGCCAGAAGATGCTCACCCAGACGCTCAGCCCCACCGCCAGCGCGATATAGCCGATGGTGAACAGCCAGCTCTGGTCGTGGGCGATGACCCACCGCCGTACGGGCCCGACGGATGTGTCATCCGCCCGCCCCTGCACGCGCCGCACGGGCCGCGTTGTGGTGGAAGTCTGATTCACGCCCACATCTTACCGCATGCGGGCTACCATATAACGTATGAAGCTTTACACCGGCCGAGGTGATGAAGGCCAGACCGACCTGTTCGGCGGGCAGCGAATCGACAAAGACGCGCTGCGCGTCGAGGCGATGGGCGCTGTAGACGAATTGAACGCCTGGCTTGGACTCGCCGCGGCAAAAAACGAATTCGACGACCTTCGCGGTCTGCTGCTCGCCTTGCAAAGTCGGCTGTTCGAACTTGGCGCTGATCTCGCAACGCCACGCACCGGCAGCAAGGGGCAGCCCAATGAGCCCGCCGCGATCCCACGCATCGATCAGGCAAAAATCGAGGACCTCGAGCAGCAGATCGATCGCATCGACGACCACCTGCCGACAATGAAGCAGTTCATCCTGCCCGGCGGCACGGAGCTGGCCGCAAAGCTGCACACTGCCCGCACCGTCTGTCGACGGGCCGAGCGCATCTGCGTCGCCCTCAACCGACACGAACCGGTCGGCGACGAGATCGGCATCTACCTCAACCGCCTCAGCGACCTGCTGTTCGCCATGGCTCGGCGGGCCAACCAGCTCGCGGGCGTACGCGACGTGCCATGGAAAGTGCAACCGTAAAACGCAGGCACGTTACGGCCGAAGCGGTTCCATCGTCTGCGTCGTGGTCATATCACCCATGATCAGCCCGGCCGCCAGCGCCGCCAGCACACCCGGCACGAGCACGATCAGCAAGCGGACCACAAACAGCCGACCCATATACCGCGTCCGAATGTTGGACGGGATCTGCTTCCACAAACGCGGGTCGCCGCCGATCTGCCGCATCACCTTCCGCTTGTCGAGCAACGCCAGCAGCGCCATCAACAACCCGAAGCCGATCGGCAGGTAGAACCGCTCCTGCCAGCTCGGGATGGACACCCCACTCACCACGCCGATGGCCACGTTCACCGCCGCCCAGAACGCCGGCGGCACTTCAAACGACGGGTTCAATGCTGAATAACGGGCCACCACACCACCCTTTCGTCGACCTCAAGTCACAATATTCAAATACAGGTGACAGTCGACTGCCGACCACACCTGCATTCCGCCATACTCAGTTCGTTAACGACTCCACATCGGGCAGTTCGCCGACGATCGGGCCGAGGTACTTCTTGAATTCGTCGCTGATGTTGTTGTCGTTCACGATGTACTTCTTGTCGAGCACCTGCGTCTTCGCCGCGACGTCGGTGAGCTTGATGTGTTTGTACTCAACCTTGTACGGGCTGTCCGAGACACGCTGAATCGCGATCGAGCCGGACGTCTCGCCCGAGGTGGCAAGCTCGGCGGCACATCGGCCGGCGGCGCGGGCCTCAGCGGCGTCGGTCGGCGAAACGCAGCCGGCGAAGCAGCGCTGCAGGTAGCCGAACGTGTCCGCACGCACGCGCGTCTTCGGCCCCAAGTGTTCCTTCACCGCCTTGGAAAGATAGTCGCCCAGCGCCCCCGTGCCCGAAAGCTGCGGGTTGCCGTGCGCGTCGCGCTCGACGTTGCCGTCCTTCTCCGCCAGCTTCACCGCGATCGGCGTGCCGTGCTCGTCGTGAATGCCTTCCGACACGGCGATCAGGCACCGGCTGAGCCGCTTATATGTCGCTTCCACATCTTTCTGAAACTGCTCGATGGAGAACGGCACTTCCGGCACGTAGACCAGGTGCGGCCCGTCGTCTTCATACTTACGGCCGAGCATGCTCGCCGCTGTGAGAAAGCCGGCGTGTCGGCCCATCACCACGTCGATCTTGATGCCGGGCAACGCCTTATTGTCGAGGTTGTCACCCATGAACGCCTGCGCCACGAACTTCGCCGCGCTGCCGAAGCCGGGCGTGTGGTCGTTGAGCACCAGGTCGTTGTCGATCGTCTTGGGCACGTGGAAGGCATGCAACTCATAGTTGTTCGCCGCCGCCTGCTCCTGCACGATACGGCAGGTGTCCGAGCTGTCGTTGCCGCCGATGTAGAAAAAGTAGCGGACGTTGTTCTTCTCGAAAGCGTCGAAAATCTTCTTGCAGTAGTCCGCGTCCGGCTTGTCGCGCGACGAGCCCAGCGCGGCCGAGGGTGTTTTGGCGACGCGGTCGAGCTTGTCCTGCGAAAGATCCTGCAACTCGATGAAGTCGTTTTTGACGATGCCGGCCACGGCGTGATGCGCGCCGAGAATCTTCTCCACCATCGGCTTGCCGCGCAAACCTTCCACAACGCCGACGAGCGACTGGTTGATGACGGCCGTCGGGCCGCCGGATTGACCGATCACAGCGTTGCCGCGTGGGGACTGATTGCTTGCCATGGTGAAACTCCGAGTGGTTATTGGGTAAGCCTGCATTCTAGAGATTTCTCCGCCGTCGGCCAAAGTTGCCCCGCGCGGTCGTCGCCGCGGTGTGTGGCCGGGTATGATGCCACTATCACGAGGGGTAGCCATGAACGACATGAACTGGCGGACACACGACATCGAAGCCGGCGACGATCCGACGAAGCTGATCGACGCCGAGTGGTTGCTGACCAACGGCACGGGTGGGTACGCGATGGGCACGGCCCTGGGCTGCCCGACCCGACGATACCACGGCCTGCTCGTCGCCGCGACGCAGCCGCCGGCCGGCCGTATGCTCGCCGTCAACCAGATGTGGGAGCAACTCGTGCTTCGGCGTGTCGAGGACGCGGACGCGCTGCTGCGCCCGCCGACGGTCGCCCAGCCGCTGGAGTTTTCCACGCTCGCATTCGCGGGCGACGCCGGCCTCGTGTTCGCCCCGCAAGGCCACGCCATGCTCCAGACATTCGAGCGCGGCCTGAGTGTGAAGTGGACCTACCAGTGGGGCCGCATCAGCTTCGAGCGCGAACTGTTCCTGCACTGGAAACAACAGGCGATCACACTCCGCTATCGCATCCGCGGGCTCGACGAAGCCGGCGCACGCGCGACGCTCCGCCTTCAACCGATGCTGACGCTGCGCGACTTCCACGCGACGCTGCGCCGCGGCCACAGCGGAGCGTTCCGCTTCGAAGCCCGACGGGATCGACTGATCGTCCGACGCGATGGCCAGGCCGTCACCTTCGCCTGCCCCGGCAGCCGATTCGAGCCCAACGAGCACTGGTGGTACAACGTGCACTACCCGCTCGACGCGGAGCGCGGCCAGGACTGCCACGAAGACTACTTCGTCCCCGGCCTGATGGAAGTGGAACTCGACGCCACCGCCGAAAGCGAAGTGCTCCTCACCGCCGCCCTAGGCGAACAGCCGGCCAAACCGATGCCCAACGCTGACGCGCGATCGCAACATCTGATGCCGATGCGCGAAAGGGTTTCTGGTTTCTCGTCTCTGGTTTCTCGTTCTGGAAAACCAGAAACCAATAACCAGAAACCAGAAACAACGCTCGCCATCGCCGCGGACGATTTCGTGGTGGATCGCGCGATCGGGGATGAAAAGCTTTCGACCATCATCGCCGGCTATCCGTGGTTCGGCGACTGGGGGCGCGACACGTTTATCGCCCTGCCGGGCCTGCTGCTGGACACCGGCCGATGCGACGAAGCGCGGGCCGTGCTGCGCGCCTTCGCCCGCTCGATCCGCGACGGCCTCGTGCCCAACCGCTTTGACGACTACGACGCCTCGGCAGCGCATTACAACACCGTCGATGCGAGTCTGTGGTTCATCAACGCAGCGCTGAAATATCTCGAAGCTACCGGCGACGACAAGGCCTGGCACGACTGGCTCGCCCACGCCTGCCTCGACATCGTCCACCACTACCAGCACGGCACGGGCGGCGACGTCACGCTCGACACCGGCGAAACGCGCCCGCTCATCGGCATGGACGACGACGGCCTCATCTTCGCCGGCACGAACCACACCCAACTCACATGGATGGACGCGGCCTGCGGCGACGTCGTCTTCACACCCCGCCCCGGCAAATGCGTCGAAATCAACGCGCTCTGGCATCACGCCCTTTGCGCCCTGGCCGACCATCTCGACCAACGCCCGCTCAAGTCGGCGGGCAAGCAAAGCGACGCCACGGCGTCGAACGCCATCTCCCCTGCCGACCTCCGCAAACTCGCCGACAAGGTCAAGCGATCGTTCAACAAGCGGTTCTGGAACGCCGAAGGCAAATGCCTTTACGACCACATCGCCGACGACGGCCACACCATCCCGCGCATCGATACGTCCATCCGCCCCAACCAGGCGTTCGTCGTCGCCTCTGCCTACTGTCCGCTGCCTGTGACCAAGCAGCGGCAGGTGCTCAAAGCCGTCCGCGATCAACTGCTCACCCCCGTTGGCCTGCGCACGCTGCCGGACGACGACCGCGCTTACCACCCGCACTACACCGGCGACCAGTTCCGCCGTGACGAGGCATACCATCAGGGCACGATCTGGCCCTGGCTGATCGGTGCGTACGCCGAGGGCGTGCTGCGTGTCGGCAAATTCTCCGACAAGGCGCGCAAGGAAGCGATGCTGGCCATCGCCCCCCTGCTCGAACATCTGCAAAGCGAAACATCCCCACCCGCGCCCGGCGGCGTCGGCCAACTCGCCGAAATCTACGAAGCCCAGCCCGACAGCCACGCCAACCACCGCCCCGTCGGTTGCCCGGCCCAGGCATGGTCCGTCGCAGAAGTGCTGCGCATCTGCAAACTGGCCTCATCAAAAACAAAGCCCTGACCCCACGTAAATCAGCAATTAGAAATTAGAAATTAGAAATTCTAAGCCCACTGCCTCACCGCCACCGCGCCACTGCCGCGTTCGAGGTTGATGATCATGTAACGCAGCGCATCGCAGGCGTGGTCCGGCCCGTCTTTGACCGGTTCGTTGTTAGCCAGTCGATCCGCATCGAAGTGATACGCCTGCATCGCTTCGATCAGCCGAACGCATCGCGGCGCGATCCGTAGCGTGTTGCGATCCAAGCGTCGGCGGATGCGCTCGATGCCCTCACGGATGGTCGACCGCATCGTCCGCACGCCATAGCCTTCCCGCTTGAGCAGCGCCACATCCGTCAGCCCCGTGTGACTGTTGCGCTGTCGGCCGGCGGGGTCGACACCCAACCACACCGGCCGTGCCCCCGCAGCCGCCTTCGTCTGCTGCTCGATCGCGGCCAGATGCTCGCTCAATGTCCGCCCTGTCTCGATGTATTCATCAACCACATGCACCACCGCCGACTCGCCTTCGCCGACCACGCGCGCCCAAAGCATCACCGTCGGCGATCGCAAGCCGAAGTCCATGCCACCGACCGCCAGCGTTGGCTCATCATCCGTCGGCTCAACCACATGTCGACTCACCGAAAAGTTCGGGTACACGCTGTCGCGGCGCTTGGGGCGATGGCACGCCATCTCCGCGGTCCATGTGTCCGCCGACGTGCGATGCCACTGCCGAATGAGATCATCGATCTGCATGAACCCGCTCGCCTGCTTCGCTCGGCCCCGGCAGTCGCTCCACAAAACGCACGTCTCACACACACGCTCAGCCGGGCAACGTTCGACCACGTCGACCCAGTTCCACCGAAACACCGTGTCGGGCGTGCTTGCATCGTCCGCGCCGCGCGTCAGTCGGCTCATCATCCCGAACGGACGATGCATCGTGCTCAACGCTTCCACTCGGCCGTTCACCCATACACGATGCGCCCCTTCGCCACACCAGCCGCTGCGGGTCACCAGTTGCGCCGCCTGCCAGACTTCGGGGTCGAACTCTTCGACCTCGTCGCAGCGAAGCTTGTGCACGCGAACGCCGCGCACCGATCGCTGCGACTGCGCGAGCACCTGCACCACGCTGCCATGTACCGTCGCTACACGTCGCTGCGTCGGCACGCCGGCGAGCACACCACGCAGGCCCGGCCGGTCGAACAACGTCACCAGATGCTCAAACATTTTCGAGCTCTGTTCCAGTGATCCGCCGAGGATGCGGACCTGCACGCCCGGCTTGAACACCATATCGAGCAACGTCGCGGCCGCGCCGAGCATCGTCTTACCCCCACCGCGGTTCGCCCACACCACACAGTCGCCGAACGTCGTCGACTCGGGCGCAACACGATCAAGCCCCGGCTCGCCCGCTTCAAAAAATGCATCACACAGATATGCGAACGGCGGCGCGTGCCCGGCCGACATCGCTTCGCGCGGCACGTTCAGCCCGAGCACGCGATGCACGAACCGATGCAGTTGCCCCGGCGTGCTCGGCCGAAGGGCGAGTAATGTTCGAACTTCGCGATTCAACTTCGCCACCATGCATCACTCCCGCCTTCCCTCGTTAATCATCCACGCCGTCAAACAACGCCTTACGCAGCGATTCAACATTACCACCGTCGTCCGCGTCGGCTGCGGGGTCTGCTTTGGCTTCCACCTCATTGCTGGCGCTGGCTCGTTTCATTTCCAGTTTGAGCAGATCGACACACGCCCGCCGCGCGACGTCGTCGCTCGTGCCTTCATCTTCCTGCGTGGCGAGACGAATCAGCCGATTGGCTGCAAGCAGGCGATAGCGACTCAGCAGCAACTGCGTCTGGTAGTCCGCCAGCGCACACAGTCCCGCCAGCCGAGACTGGTTCGACCGTTCGCCCGCCCATGCCGCGAGGTCCGCCGGCTTCAAGCCATGCTTATGCGCGAGCGCCACCACATCATGCTCGGCGTTGAATATGTCATGCAGTAGCGCCGTCTGCCGCTTGGATGATATTCGCTTCATTCGATTTCCCTTTCGTCATGCACCAACGTCATGAGCGCCGCTTCACGCTCGCCGCCGATCGCTTTAAGTCGTTGTTCAAGCGTTCGCCGTTCGCTCGGCTTCAAAAAGAAATACACCGCCTGCGGCATCTCGCTCATCGGCTGCGGCGAGCGCGGCGGCGGCGCGGGTCTGGCAAGCGGCAACAGCCGTTGCAACTGATCGCTGCGCTCGGGCAACAGCGTCTTCAACGCTTCCCAGTCACTTCGGTTCGACAGGTCGGTGAGCAGCTTCGCCCGCTTTCGCGGGTCGTCCTGTCCTTCGAGGCGGTTCAGCGTCGTCATCAACAGCAATGCTTCGTCATCGTCCACGGGCCAACTGACGCAGGTTGCTGTCGACCGACCGAGTCGGCGGAGCGCTTCGACGCGATGGTGGCCGTCGAGTATCTGATGTGTCTCGGCGGTCGTGTCGCTCGCGTCGCGCAACAACGGCCGAACGATGATGGGCGGGTAGCGGTCGGATCGTTTGATATGAGCCACGAGCTTCTTCAATAGATACTCGGGCATGACGTTGCTGTTTTGCGGATGTGGCAGCAGGCGGTCGATCGCGATTTCGGTCCATTGCATGCGATAACTCCAACAGGTGATTGGCCGACGGACAGGTCAGGGAAACCGGCACGATCAGGTGTGGCTGTTGTTTTCGTGAGCGTTCGGGCCGATACGTTCAACCGACCGGTTGTCGTGCAGGTAGTAGACGGGTTGGAGCAGCAGGCGTTGCTGGGCAGCGCGCAGATGCGTGCGCGGGTCGCGATTGCGTGTCGCGCTTCGGCCGCCGTTGTTGCGATACCAGCGGTGCAGTTCCGTGACGAGCCAACGGCGCATGTTTTCGGGTTGATGTGTGATGCGTTGCCAGGTGCGGTCGAGCGTGGCGAGGTCGTGGCCGACGATACCGACGCGGGCCAGCGCTGCGAGCAGACGGGCGTCGCACGGATGCATCGGCCGACGGTATGCGGTCATGCCTGCCCGTTCGAAAAACGGGTTGACCCGCCCCATCGCCGCGAGCGCTTCGGTGTAAGGCGTGCACGCATCGGCCAGCGCCGCTTTCACCAGCCGAACCGCCAGCCCGAGCCCGCGCCACTGCGGGTGCACAACCACTCGGCTGATGCAACGAACCTCCCTGTTCAACATACGGCTGCGCTGTGTCGCGGGCAGCCATCGACCGAACCGTTCGTGCAATGCCCAGTTGCGCATCGAACAACTCAAGCTAGGTAACGATTCGACAAGCACGGCCGCGACCTGCCCGGTGTCGCTTCGCCCGACGAACCGCGCGGCGAGCGTCGGCTCGTGCGTGCGATAGATCAGCACGCGCATCGCCGTGGCCGGCTTGTCCGCGCGATAGTGATGCTCGGCAAGCTGCCCGTAGTCGGCAAGCTTGCCACGTTCGAGGTGCAGCGACTCGGCCGGGTGCGGCGCGGGCAGGTTGCGCAGGCGATCAACAAGCTTCATTGTCACCTCCGCGCCGCCAGATGTGCACGGCTTTGCCGAGCGGCTTTTCAATCAACACGTCAGGCTCGAATGGTTCGAGTAGATCGTCGTGCGTCGTCGCGGCAACGAATGCGACCGGCGTCCGCGTGACCCACTTGCGAACGTTGCGGGCAATGACGGTGGCGGTGCGACGGTCAAGCGTCGCGCCGAATTCGTCCGCCAGCACGATGGGAAGTCTGGTGTTTCGAGTTTCGAGTTTCGAGTTTTGAGTTGGGGATGGCTTTATTGAAGCGGACTCGACGGCGGCGATGGTTTGGGCAAGTCGAAGGCGGTAGCGCTGGCCGTCAGACAGTTCGTTGGGCGTGCGCAGCATGACGAATGCGTCGTTGAGGCCGGCGAGACTGAGCCAACGCATGACCTGTTCGAGCGGTGGGTTGCCGAACGAGTTGAACAGGTCGACGAGCGGTTTGTCGGCCGGGGCATTGAGATGATCGAAGCGGATGATGCGAACGTCATCGCGCGTCGTCGCAGCGCTATCGAGCAAGTTGAGCAACGATGACTTGCCGCTGCCGCTGGGGCCGGTGATGAAGGTGAGTTGATGGGGTTCGAGGGTCAGGTTCGTCTGCGGGATGATTTCCAGTTCGTGTTGCTCGTCAATGCCGAGGCCGAACATGGCAGCGACTTCGATGACGTTCGGCGAAGGTGTCACGGCAGTGCGCAGACGACGATGGAGTTTGAAGGTGATGGACATATGTGCCTGGGGTTGTGGTTTACAGATCCGGGTCAGGCGGGCCGACTGGGGTCAGGCGTGGCGGGCGAGGGTGCGGACGGCGTCGAGGTGCTGACGGACGCGGTGGAGCGTGAGGCCGGTGCTTCGCGCGGTGTCGCGAAGAGCTTTGCCTTCGAGCACGACCAGGCGGGCGGTGGTCTGCATGTCGCGAGGCAGCATTTCGAGTCGCCCGGCGACGAAACGGAACAGTGGATCGTTGAGCCGGGTGAGCAGGCGTTTGACGCGTCGTTGGAGCGTTCGCGGCCGATCGTTGAGCAGGCGGGCGACGTCGGCAACGCTGAGGCCGTGGCGGTAGATCTGTTCGAGCAGCAGCCGATCGTGCGGCGCGAGGTATTGAGCACGTTGAAGCAGGCGCTCGGCGGCGTCGCGGCGGTCGAGCACGTTCGCGCGGTCATCTTCGGACGCGCTGCGGGCGAGCGAGGCAGGGCTGGTCATCATCGGCGGTCCCCCTGTTAAATGATCAGTGAACTTTTTCTTGATTCAACCATTTGGTGAACGAGCCGTCAAGAGGTATAGTTGGTGTTTGTTAGGTTCTTGTTGATTGCAGTGCCACGCTGTTGTCAGTCGGATCTGGTCAAGTGTGGCGATCCCGCGGATTCGCGCAGCCCATCCGGGGCCTGGGGAGATGAACCATGCAGACAGTCGGCGAAATCGTGCGAGCACGTCGGGAAGCGTTGGGGCTGACGCTGTCGGCGTTGGCGGAGCGGGTGGGGGTGACGAAGGGGTACTTGTCGATGATTGAGAATCATCGCGTGGCGAACCCGCCGTCGCGAAAGCTGTTGGCGTCGCTGGAGGAGGCGTTGGAGTTGGAGGGGGGCGCGTTGCGTCGGCTTGCCGGGGTGCAGAGCGCTTCGCCGGAGGTTCGCGAGGCGCTGACGAAGCTGGCGGACGATGCGCGACGGGGGCGCGAGTTGGCGGAGTGGTTGAAGCAGAACACGTCGCGTCGGGCCGGGGGCGGGAAGAACCTGGATCGGCTGTACCGCAGTGGGCGTTTGCGTCGGAAGATCAGCGAGACCCTGGAGACGGTGGACGCGACGGACGAGCTTCGGCCGGCGTCGGTCGGGCGTGGTCATGTGCCGTTGATCAACAAGGTGGCGGCGGGTTATCCGACGGGTTTTACGGACCTGGACTACCCCGCGCGGGTGGCGGACGAGACCGTGCCGTTTCCCGGGGCGTCGGGCGTGGAGGATCCGGATGCATTCGCGGCGACGGTGGTGGGCGAGTCGATGCAGCCGGTGTATGGGGAGGGCGACATCGTGGTTTTTTCGCCGATGGCGGATGTGGTGGACGGCAATGATTGTTTTGTGAGGCTTGAGCCGGACCATGAGACGACCTTCAAGCGGGTGTATTTCGATCAGGAAGCGGGGACGGTTCGGCTGCAGCCTTTGAACCCGGCGTTCGCGCCGCAGGTCGTGCCGCGCGAGCAGGTGGCGGGGCTTTACCGTGCGGTGTGGCGGATGTCACGGCTGTGAAATTGAGCCTTTGCGCACTGTTGGGAGGCGGGGTGGCCTGCATGGTGGGGCGGCGCGTCGCGGGTGTGCGCATTGTGCGTTGATGTGATAATGAAATGTCGGGCGCGCTTGTGTTTTTATTGGGAGAACGGGACTCGAAGATGCGATGGCGGTTGAGGTGTGCGTGTGCGCATGCGTGAGGGTTGGGGTGGGTAGAATGGGTGCGAGTCGGGCGTGGCCGACCGGAAAGGTTTTGAAACGAGCAGGGTCGGGGTGGTGCAAAAGGAGCGTGGGCGATGAGCGTATCGGTGACTGAGTTGCGACAGGAATACGATCGAGCGGGACTGCGTGAGGCGGATGTGGCGGGCGATCCGATTGTGCAGTTCGGGCGATGGTTTGATGAGGCGTGCAAGGCGGAGATTGTTGAGCCGAACGCGATGACGCTGGCGACGTGCGGGGCGGATGGCTGCCCGGCGGCGCGGGTGGTGCTGCTGAAAGGTTACGACGCGGCGGGGTTTGTTTTTTACACGAGCTACCTGAGCGACAAGGCAGGCGAGCTGGCGGAGAATCCGCGGGCGTCGCTGGTGTTCTGGTGGGACAAGTTGCAGCGGCAGGTGCGGATTGACGGGACGGTGGTGCGTGTGAGTGATGCGGAGGCGGATGAGTATTTTGCGTCGCGGCCACGGATGAGCCAGGTGGGGGCGTGGGCGTCGCGGCAGAGTGTGGTGATTGGTGGGCATGATGCGCTGGCGGAGGCGTTCGCGGCGCGGGATCGTGAGTTTGAAGGTCGCGACGTGCCTCGGCCGGGGTTCTGGGGCGGGTTTCGGCTGCGGCCGAGGCGGCTTGAGTTCTGGCAGGGGCAGCGGAGTCGATTGCACGATCGGCTGCGGTATGAACGACAGGATGATGGGGGATGGGCAGTGGTGCGGGTGTCGCCTTGATGCGGTGAGCGCGGTGTGGCATCGTTGGCTTTTAGATAGGGGTGAGGGTGGGCAGTGCGACTGAAGTCGCACTGCCTTTTTTTTGGGGGGGGGGCTTTGCGTGTGTGTGTTGGGGGGGAGGAGGAACGGGATATGCGGACTATTCAGGTGGAGCGGTTGGCGGAGTTGAATGAGCAAGCGGTGCGCGGGGGGCGGTATGTGTTGTATTGGATGCAGCAGGCGCAGCGGACGGTGTGCAACCATGCGCTGGAGTATGCGGCGCAGCAGGCGAACGCGTTGGGGCTGCCGGTTGTGGTGGGGTTCGGGTTGACGGATGGGTACCCGGAGGCGAACGCTCGGCATTACCGGTTCATGCTGGAGGGGCTGCAACAGGTCGCGGGCACACTGGAACGGCGAGGGATCGCGTTCGTGCTGCGAAAGGGAGACCCGGCAGATGTGGCGATCGAGCTTGGGCACGACGCGGCGATGATCGTCTGCGATCGCGGCTACCTGCGCGTGCAGAAGCAGTGGCGAGACAGGGTCGCGGACGAGGCGGGGCGGCGAGTAGTGCAGGTGGAAAGCGATGTGGTCGTGCCGGTGGAGGTGGCGTCGGACAAGGCGGAATATGCGGCGAGGACGATTCGGCCGAGGCTTCGTCGGCAGCTTGAGAAGTACCTGGTGAAGCTGGAGCCGACGCCGGTGAAGCGCGACGCGCTGGGGCTGAAGCTGGATGGTGTGTCGCTGGGGGATCTGGACGGATTGCTGGATTCGCTTGATGTGGATCGCAGCGTGCCGCCTGTATCGCAGCATTTTCAAGGCGGGGAGGCGGCGGCGCGGGCGCGGTTGGGGGCGTTTCTGGATGAGCGGTTTGGTGATTATGCGGCGCATCGCAATCGCCCGGAGACGAACGATGTTTCGCATATGAGTAAGTATCTGCACTTCGGGCAGATTTCGCCGGTGCAGCTTGCGCTTCGTGTGCTGGAGCGAGGCGAGGAAGCACGCGATGAAAACGTGGCGAGCTTTATCGAGGAGTTGATCGTTCGGCGGGAGTTGGCGATGAACTTTGTGAATTACACGCCCGGCTACGACAGCTACGCCTGTTTGCCACGATGGGCGCAGCAGACGTTGAAGAAGCATCGCGGCGACGAGCGGGAGCACGTCTATACGCGGAAGCAGTTGGAGGCGGGGGCGACGCATGATGCGTATTGGAATGCGGCGATGAAGGAGATGCGCGAGACGGGCTACATGCACAACTACATGCGGATGTACTGGGGGAAGAAGATTTTGCAGTGGAGCAACACGCCGGAGCATGCGTATCGGGTGGCGCTGGCGTTGAATAACCGGTGGTTTCTTGATGGCCGGGATGCGAACAGCTTCGCGAACGTTGCGTGGGTGTTCGGGTTGCATGATCGGCCCTGGGCGGAGCGGCCGGTGTTCGGCACGGTGCGGTACATGGCGGCGACGGGTTTGGAACGCAAGTGTGATATTCAAGGTTACGTGCGGAAGGTGGAGGCGCTCGGCGGGGATGACGGGGCGGGTCTGACGTCGATTGACGGTGCGTGATGGTCGGGTGTTGTGAGGTGGCGGTCGAAGAAGGCGGGGGGTGGGGCGTAGAATGAGGTGTTATGTGGTTGAAATGGTTGCCATGGCGTTTTGTGGTCTCGCGGCTGGCACGGTCGCGGGGGTTTGTTGATCCGATTCATCTGCTGTCGGTGGTGCACCGGTTTTCGCAGCCGTCGGAAGTGACGGAGCCGGTGGAACTGGTTCGGGCGGGGATGATCTTTCATGCGCGCGGGTTGATTAACTCGCGGGCGATACAGCACAACCTGGACTGGGTCTGGCCACATTGGGTGGAGCGGCAGTTTGACCCGGCGGACAAGGCGTTCGTGCCGCGGGCGTTTTCGCTGACGCATGTGAATCTGACGCATCGCAACTGGACGGCGGTGGGGTTGCCGGACTGGGACTGGCTGCCGATTGTTGATCCGCGTGGGCTGGTGACGCCGCTGCTGGATGGCTGGTCGGTGGATGCATGGTTGCTGCCGGACGAGGGCGAGCCGTTGCTGCCTTCGAAGCTGAAGGCGGAGCAGGTGGAACAACGGCTTGAGCTTGAGCCGAGTTTGTGGATGCACACGATCGCGCGGCAAGGCGGGGCGAAGCTGGAGCAGTCGGTGGATGTGATGGTGGACGATGGTTTGCCTTACTGTCGACTGCGCGTGGAAGGCGAGTTGCCGGGGCCGGGGTGGTTGGCGCTCTCGATTCGGCCGGCCAATCCGGAGGGGGTGAGTTTTATTCATCAGATGGACTACGACGCGGCGGCGGGTCGACTGCGCGTCAACGAGCAGGACAGCGTGCTGTTCGAGTCGGCAGCGGACCGGGTGTGCATGTCGCATTATCACGCGGGCGACGTGCTGCTGAAGTTGACGGATGATGGCGAACCGACAGCGGCGGACCACGTCGACTGCGGTGTGGGACTGGCGACGGCGGCAGTGCTGTATCGTGTGGAAGGCGGCAAGGCCCGGTCGGTGACGGCGCGCGTGCCGCTGCGCGAGTCGGCGAACGTTGAGCCGGAGGCGACACGGCGGGGCACGCTTGTCGCGGGTCAGCGGATGGACTGGTCGTCGGCGCTGGCGGGCACGTGTGAATGTCACGTGCCGGATGAGTGGATGTGTTTCCTGCATGACGCGGCGGTGCGGAACCTGGTGTTGCATGCGCCGGGTGAAGTGTATCCGGGCCCTTACACGTATCGGCGATTCTGGTTTCGCGACGCGGCGTACATTCTCGAAGCGCTCGCGAGCGTGGGGCTGTTCGAGCGGGTGAAGCGATGTATCGACCGCTTCCCGGACCATCAGTCGGTGCGGGGCTACTTCCGCTCGCAGGACGGTGAGTGGGACTCGAACGGCGCGGCGATCTGGTCGATCCACCGCTGGTCGCAACTCACCGGCGAACCCGTGCCGGACGAGCTTGCGAAGGCGGTGGTGCGCGGCGCGGAGTGGATCGAGCATAAGCGGACGAACCCGTCGGGGAAGAAGGCGCACGCCGGGCTGCTGCCGGCCGGCTTCAGCGCGGAGCATCTCGGGCCGAACGATTTCTACTACTGGGACGACTTCTGGTCGGTGGCGGGGCTGCGGTCCGCGGCGGCGATCGAGCACGCACGCGGCAAGCCGATCTGGGTCGAGCAGTTCGAGCGGTCGGCGGCGAGCCTGTTGCAGTCGATCGATCAGAGCCTGGAGCGAAGCGAAACCGCGCGGGGGAAAGACATCATCCCGGCGTCGCCCTACCGGCGGATGGACGCCGGGGCGATCGGGTCGATTGTGGGCAGCTATCCGCTTCGCGTCTGGCCGGCGGACGATGCGAGGCTGATGGGGACGATCGAGTTTCTGCTTAGCAAGTGCATGGTGCGTGGCGGGTTTTTTCAGGACATGATTCACTCGGGTGTGAACCCGTATCTGACGTTGCACATGGCGCAGGTGTTATTACGTAACGGGGACGAGCGTTACTGGCCGTTGGTGAAGGCGGTGGCGGCGCTGGCGTCGCCGACGGGACAGTGGCCGGAGGCGGTGCACCCGGGGACGAGTGGCGGGTGCATGGGCGATGGGCAGCACATCTGGGCGGCGGCGGAGTGGGTGCTGATGATGCGGGCGATGTTCGTGCGGGAAGAGGACGATCGGCTGGTGATATGCTCCGGCTTGCCGAGCGAGTGGTTGCAGGCGGGCGGCGAGGCGTTGCGCTACGGGCCGACGCAAACGCCGTGGGGCCCGGTGACGTTGCAGGTGACACCGAGCGAGTCGGCGGTGACGGTGACGTGGGAGTCGGCGTGGCGTGATGAGGCGCCGGAGATGGAAGTGGTGCTGGCGGAGTGTGGTCGGCAACGCGTCGGCGGCGATGCCGAGCGGGTGGTGATGGAACGGCAGGTGACGTCCCAGCAGGCATGATTGCCTGTACCTGGCGGGCGAGATGATGCGATGAGCAGGCGATGGCGTTGAAGATTCTCATGCTGACGAACACTTACCTGCCCCATGTGGGCGGGGTGGCTCGTTCGGTGCACTCGTTCGCTGAGGCGCTGCGCAAGCGCGGGCACCGGGTGGTCATTGTCGCACCGACGTTTGAAGGCACGCCACGGCATGAGGCACACGTCATCCGCGTTCCGGCGATCCAGAACTTCAATGGCAGCGACTTTTCCGTCCGTCTGCCCGTGCCCGGCCTGCTCACGCGGGCGATGGAAAGCTTCCAGCCGGACATCATCCACAGCCATCACCCGTTCCTGCTCGGCGACACGGCGCTGCGGTTGGCGACGTGGCATAATCGGCCGCTGGTGTTCACGCATCACACGATGTACGAGCAGTACACGCATTACGTGCCCGGCGACTCGCCCGCGATGAAGCATTTTGTCATCCGGCTCGCGACCGACTACTGCAACCTCTGCGATCATGTGATTGCCCCGTCCGAAAGCATCCGCGACATGCTGCACGAGCGCGGCGTCCGTCGGCCGACCACGACCGTTCCCACCGGCATCGACGCGAACGTCTTCGGCCAGGGCGACGGCAGCCGGGCGCGCGAGCAGTATGACATCCCCACCGACGCGTTCGTGATCGGTCACGTCGGGCGACTCGCACCGGAGAAGAATTTGTCGTTGCTGGCGCACGCAGCCGCGGGGGTCGCGAAAGATCATCCGCAAGTGCACGTGCTTATTGTGGGGTCGGGTCCATCCGAGCCCGCCATCCGCGAAGCGTTTCGCGAGCAGCGCGTCGCGGACCGCTTGCACCTGACCGGCTCGCTGAAGGGCCAATCGCTTGTCGATGCTTATCATGCGATGAACCTGTTCGGCTTCGCATCGATGAGCGAAACGCAGGGCATGGTGCTCGCCGAGGCGATGACGGCCGGCGTGCCGGTGGTCGCCATCGACGCACCGGGCGCGCGTGAGGTTGTTGTCGACGGCGCGACCGGCCGACTGCTGCCAACGCCGGACCAAGCCAGCCTGCGCGACGCGTTGGCGGACATCGTCAAACGGTCCGACAGTAACCTTGCTCAACTCGCTGCTGCTGCGCGCGAGCGTGCGGAAGCGTTTTCGCTTGAGCAGTGCACGCAACGGTTGATCGATCTGTACGAAGAGATGCTGGAGGGTGAACCACTTGATGACCGCCACGCGGACAACGGCTGGACACGAACGCTGCGGATGATTGAGACGGAGTGGAATCTGTGGAACAGCCGAACCGAAGCGGTCTGGGATTCGCTGCGCCAGGAAGAAACATGACCGCCCCGGCCGGGCCTGCGGATGTCGTGCCGCGTATCGTGGGATGTACTTCGCATTAGGGGGATGGAAAAGAACGCCCGCGTCGGCCTCCCTGCCGAGCGGGCGTTCGTGGCTGGTCGTGGGTTTGTCGTGCGCCGCTTCCTCAACTCGCACGGCGTAACGACCAGGCTTCTCGCAGGGTGTGGATGCGCTCGCCCGCACGGACGACTTCGTCGCGCTGCTGCTTCAACGTTTGCGCAAGCTCAGGCGCGAGCCGACTTGATAGCACACTCTCGTAGGCGGCAAGCACTTCGTCTTCCGCCCGCTCCGTCAGCCGCAGCACATAGCTGATTTCGTTGGCGGACAGCCGTTGCCGTAGCGCCTGCCACCAGCGCTGCACCGCCGGCCGACGACGCGTGTTCGGCTCGTCGACTGCGACGCGTTCCAGCCGTGGGTCGAGATAATGCTGCAACGTGTCTGCAAAGCTGCCGCGCTGCCGGGCGAGTTGATAGAACATCGCGGTCAGTTCGGCATCATCCACACCGTCGCCCGCTGCGCGGAAGCATGCCTGGCTGTCGCGGTTCAGCCGAACCAGTATCAACAGCCGATCTGCCGCTTCGTTTTCAAGGGGCATGAACAGCAAGGCAAACATCGCCTCAGCTCCAATCGGTCGCGCGGGTATCGCAGTACCACCGAGGCTGGCTTGTGAGGCCCGGTGGTTTCGTGTGATGTCGCTTGTCGCCGCGGGTCAATCACACACCGCGTGGTCCGCCGCGTTGCACGAGGCCGACCACGAGTGAGATGATGAACAGAATCAGGAAGATTACGAACAGCACTTGCGCGATCGTCGCTGCGGCCCCGGCCAGCCCGCCGAAGCCGAACAACGCCGCGATCAATGCCACGATAAAGAAGATCAGTGCCCAGTAAAGCATGGGTCAGTCCTTTCTCCGGAAGCGATACCTCGCTCCCTTGCGGATCAGACAGTCGGACCCACGCGCCCGTCACCACTGATCAGCGTAGGCGCGCCATTTCGACTTGCGAGTCGAATCGTGAAAATGAAATTTTGTTCATGTCGCGCATGGGACGGAAGCGCGGCGGGAAGAGCGCGGTGCAAGCACCGCGGCTAAATGTTGCACGTGGGAACCACGTTGTCATGTTCGTTCACTGGTGCGCTTATAGGCGGTGCGTTTCGACGAGTACGTGGTCGCCCCGGCCCGTGAAGCGGTCGGTGGTGTGTTCCACCAGCCAGCCCTTGATCAACTGTCGGCGTTCTTTCCACGTCAACTGCTGCCGCCACTGATGCGAGTCCGGGTCCAGCTTGATGGGGTGCTCCGCCATCCGCTGAGCCATCACCTGCGGGTGCGTGCCTTCGTACCGGCCGAGGAATGCTTTGGGGAATCGCTGATAGTAGTAGTTTTCCACCACTTCGGTGACTTCATCTTCACCCTTGGCCCAGAAGCGTTGGCGGTTGTCGCGTTTCGCTGCGAGGGCCTTGAGCGTCTTGACTTCGCAATAGTGAAACTGCCTGGCGGCGGTCTGCACGGCCCGGATCTTGCGGCCGCGCTCCTTAAATTTGGGGTGCACCGTGAAGTTGGCCGCGTCACCACGCGAGAGCACGAAATGGTGCGGCTTCACAATCCAGCACTTCCGCCGCATCGTCCAGGGCCAGACGTTGAAGATCGTCTGGTAGTCGCCCAGAAACTGCCGCTGCCAGAGCATGAGCGCGTCAACATCCTTGCGGTCGGCGTACTGCCGCATCGCGTCACGAAGAATGTCGTAGTCTTCATCATGCACGACTTCATCGCACTGCACGTAGACGGCCCACTTGCCCTGGCAGTTGAACAGCGCGACGTTGGTCTGCTGCGCGTAGACGTAGCCGCCCGTGGCGAGGTTCGGGTTCCATCGGCTTTCGATGATGCGGATCTTCGGGTCGCCGATGCTGCGGACCAGTTCGAGCGTGCCGTCATCGGGCTCGCCTTCCAGCAGGCCGACGTTGATGACAAACTCATCGACGAGCGGCAGCACGGAGCGGATCGCTTCCACGGCCGGGTAGTCGTACTTGACCGCATTGCGAATGAAGGTGAAGCCTGATACTTCCATGGGGCAACCTGAAACAAGGGTGATCGCCGCGATGATAGACCGCGATCAAGTCCGCCGCAAAAGATAGGGGACGCCCACGGCGTGACGCCGTGGGCGTCGGGCGCTGATCGGCGCTGACGATCGTTACCGGCCGCCTTGAAACACCACGTCGTAAACGAGGTTGCCGTCGCTGTCCTGGTCCCACACGAGCATGGGCCGCCAGCGGGCACGCGGGGCGAGGAGGCGCGGCGGCTCGCCCGGCCCGGCGGGGTCGATCATCTCGAAATCTTCCCATCGACCGGGTGCACGCTCATATTGAAACACGTGATCGTCCGCCGCGTCGTAGTGAAACTGGATGGCATGCGAGTGGTAGTGCGTGCGGAAGCCGCGCGACCGCAACTCGTTTCGCAGGCGGTGGAAGGTGCGCGGCAGTTCGCCGTCGCGTTGCAGCAGGAGGACCATGCCTTCGCCGAGGAATTCCAGGTGCGCCTGCGTGGTGGTGACCGGGTCGGGTTCGAGGTTCATGGCGAACCGCTGCCAGGCGTCTTCCGCAACGCTGAAGTCGTCCGTGTCGAAGGCACGCTGCATGGCCTGTCGGCTGTGCAGGCCGCGGCCGATCTCGGCGAGGTAGCGTTCGAACGCGTCGCGAAATCGGCGGTCGGCGTGCACGAGAAAATAGACCAGGCTCCACGACTGAGCGTACAGGTCCGACGCGGCGGCGGGGTTGGTGCGAAGCGTCGCAGCCCACTGCTGGTTGGAGATGTTCAGCAGCGTGTCCAGGGGCATGGTTCGGCCTTCGTCGATCATCCGCCGAACCTGCTCGATGCGGGCGCGATCCGCCAGGCCGGTGCGGATCTGGCCATCGACGATGACGATGTTTTCAAAATATTGCGCGATGCCTTCGTTGATCGAGGTGGGCAGCGTCGCCCCGAGGTAGTTGTGGGCAAACTGGTGGAACGCTTCATGGCGGAGGGTGGCGAAGGCCTGGGCACGGTCGGGCCGATCGACATAGCTCGCCAGACCGCCGCGTGCGCCACGGTGGAAGAACATGCCGCCGGAGTTCGTACCGTCGATGCCCATGGTCGCAAGGAAGGCGAGGTAGTCGCGCTGCGTCGCGAGCAGGTAGAGCGGCTGGTCGACCCGACGGCGGTCGCGCATGTGGGCGAAGCGGCGTTCGAATTCCGCGTAGATCAGGTCCATGTGCTGCGCGTATTCGATGACGTCTTCGCGCGGCAGGTTGGTGTGGATGGTGTAGTAGCGGCTGTCCCAGGTGTCGAGCGAGGGCTGGGCGACGGCGGGGGTGATGAACGTCAGCACGACTGCAATGCACAGAAGTGTGAAGCGACGTGCGAACATGAGGCGATCCCCGTGACGGACTGGAACGAACGTTGGGCTCATATCACCACGGTTTTCGCGGCGCTGCGGTGCGTTTTGCGTGGCCAATGCAAGCGAGGTGCGAGCACCGCGGCTAAATGATCACTTGCCCGCATAGTCGATCACACGGCTGATTTCGCTGCGCAGGTCCTTGCGGTGGACGACGCGGTCGATGAAGCCTTTTTCGAGCAGGTGTTCACTGCGTTGGAAGCCTTCGGGCAGCTCCTGCTTGACCGTGTTGGCGATGACGCGTGCGCCGGCGAAGCCGATGTAGGCCCGCGGCTCGGCGAGGATGATGTCGCCGAGCATGGCGAAGCTGGCGGTCACGCCGCCGGTGGTCGGGTCGGTGAGGACTGAGATGTAGAGGCCGCCCACGTCGTCCAGCCGAGCGAGCGCTGCGGAGACCTTGGCCATCTGCGCCAGCGACAGCGTCGACTCCTGCATGCGTGCGCCGCCCGAGGCGTTGATGATGATCAGCGGCCGATCGTTTTCCAAGGCGAGTTCAACGCTGCGGGCGAGCTTCTCGCCGACGACCGACCCCATCGACGCCATCATGAACCGCGAGTCCATCACGGCGAGCACAATGCCTCGGCCTTTGACGAACGCCTTGCCGCACAGCAGCGCGTCGGGGTTGCCGGTCTTGGCCTGCTCCTTGACGAGCCGATCTTTGTAGGGAATGCGATCGACGAAGCCCAGCGCATCGCGTGGGGCGAGGTCGGTCCACATCGGCTCAAAGCTGCCGGGGTCGACCAGCTGGGCGATTCGCTCGTCCGCGCCGATGCGATAGTGATGCTCGCAGTCGGGGCAGACGTGGCGGTTCTGCTCGACCTGCTTGCGGTAGAGCATCGTGCCACAGTTGGGACAGCGCATCCACAGGCCTTCGGGCACGTCGGCCCGGCGGTCGGGGTCGACGACGTCCTGCCAGGTGCGCGGCTTGGGCGGGGCCTGGCTGGCGGCCTTGGCGTCGCGGATGTCGGTGCTCGTGGTATCGTTGGCCATGGATATACAGTAAAGGCGGAGCAGTATAGCGGCGGCACGCGGGCCAGCCGATTTGCGGGCTCGGTAATTTCCGCGATTATACAGGCTTGTGAGCAGAATTGAAGATTGGCGGTTGAAGATTGGTGGTTGGACAGCGCCCCTGCGGGGCGGCCGCTGAACGCTGGTTTTTGATTCGTCTTGCCGGATCTTTGGGCCGTAGTCCTTATGACAGCAGTGCTTTACATTCTGGTGGCGGCGGCGGCGGGGCTTGCGCTGGCCAAGTGGCTGCGGCTGCCGAGCGTGCCGATGCTCGTGCTGGCGGGGCTGACGCTGCGAATGACCGGTCTCGTGCCGGACGAGGCGCTGCTTCGCGACGCGATGCTGCTGGGGTTGGCGTTCCTGGTCTTCGTGGCGGGCACGGAGCTGAACCCCGACCGGCTGGGCGACCAACGGCGGGCGGCGCTGGTCGTGGGGCTGGCACAGTTCATCGTGCTGGCAGTGGTCGGCATCGCGGTGGCACGGATGCTCGGGTTCGCGTGGGAGACCGCGGCGTATATCGGCCTGGCGCTCACCGCCAGCTCGACGCTGGTGGTGGTAACCCTGCTCAGGCAGCGGCAGCAGTTTTTCGAGCCATTCGGCAGGCTGGTGCTCGGCGTGCTGCTGCTGCAGGACATCCTTGTGATCGTCGCAATCGCGGCGCTCAGCGGCGTCGATGGCGGCCCGGAAGTCGTGGGCCTGCGATTGGGCGGCATGGCGGCGCTGCTGCTGCTGGCGTGGGTGTGTGTGCGATGGGTGACACCCTGGCTGATGCTGAAGCTCAACCTCGACGAAGAAAGCCTGCTGCTGGTGCTGCTGGCGATGCTGTTCACGTTCGTGGGGCTGTCGCAGTGGATGGGGCTGCCGATGGTGACCGGGGCGTTTCTCGCCGGCGTGTCGCTGTCGGGGTTTCCGAGCAACGGCATCGTTCGCGGACAAGTCAATTCACTGGCGGACTTTTTCCTCGCGGTGTTTTTCGTGGCGCTGGGCGGAGCGCTGATGTGGCTGGGGCCGGCGGAACTGGTGCTGGCGATGGCGCTGGTGGTGCTGGTGCTGGTGGTGACGCCGCCGCTGGTGGCGTGGGTCGGTCGGCGGGTGGGGCTGAGCAGCCGAGTGTCGATCGAGAGCGGGCTGCTGCTGGCGCAGTGCAGCGAGTTTTCACTGGTAGTCGTACTGCTCGGTGTTGAGCAGGGACATGTATCCGAGGATGTGTTCGCGATCGTCGCGCTGGTGACGGTGGTGACGATGATCCTCACGCCCTTCGTGGCGACGGACGCGAACACGTGGCGGGTGATGCGCCTTCGTCTGCCGCATGGCTGGGTCGGTGGCGAGCGGCGCGAGACTCGGCCGAGCGATCACGTGCTGATGCTCGGCTGCGGCACGAACGGACAAAAGCTGGCCGACGCATTGGTACAACGCGGCCACCGGGTCGTGGTGGTTGATGACGACCCGGGCATGATCGCCCGGCTAAGGCAGCGCGGCGTCGAGGCGGTGCGCGGCGACGGAGCCGACTACATCATTCTCCGCGACGTCGGCGCCCGCGCCGCGAAGGTGGTTGTCTCCACCATGCGCCGCACATCCGACAATGAACGCATGCTGCGATTCCTCTGGGACGCGAACGTGCCGGTCGTGTTGCGCACGTTCGGCCCGGACGCGGCGGAACGGTTCGCGGTTTATGGCGCGATTCCGATCATCGAATCGGAGCTTGGCGCTGACGCGACGCTGGCGTGGTTTGAGGAAACCTTTCTGCAAACATCCCCCGCGACCGCAGACGCGCAAGCGTAACGAGTTGGCATCAGGGCGTTGACATCAAAGGCGCGATCACAAATCAGATATCAATTTCGTCGTTGTCGCACATGGTTCGCATCATGGATCGAAGTTGCTGCCGTGAGTGAACGCCAAGCTTGCGATAAATGCTCTTCACATGAACGTGTACCGTATGCGGCGATCGGCCGAAGTGGTTGGCGATCTCACGCTCCGTGCTCTCGCGACGCAGCATTTCAAGCACGTCACGCTCCGTGGGGCTGAGTCGGTTGAGCATCGCCACGGCCGTCAGCCGAGGCGGACGCTGAGCGTGTAACCCGCGCCGCATCACATCGCGCAGCATCGGCCGACGAGCCGCGACCGCATCACGATGCGCCGCGTCGAACGCCGGGCGCTCGAGATGCCGCAGCAACAGCAACACCGCCTGGCAAGCGCCTTCAATCGGTAGCGTGATAGCGAACGCATCCGTCAGTCGACAACTCGGCCGCAGCGTCGGCTCAATGCCAATGCTCGCCGCCGTGTTGTCTGGATCACGTCCATCCACGAACAACTCTTCCAGCGTGATTGGCCGATCCACAATGCCCACGGCCGACAAGCGATCAAACAGCGAGCCTTTCGCAACGGGCCAACTCTGTAAGGGCACGCGCTGCGCCGGCGAGAGGTCCAGCCCCGGCGTGCCAACATAAGCGCACGCCCGCCAGCCCGGCGGGTTGTAAACGCGAGCGGCGACAACGTCCGCCTCGGCAAGCATGGCAGAGCACTCCGCCGACTGCACCAGTGCCCCGTGAAGTGGACTGACCAGACACCGCTCGACCCAATACCACGGCATCGCGTCCACCGCGTCGCCCCCGGGCAACATGCGGTCGGCAAAACCATCGACCGATTGAAAACTCGTCTCCTGGTCCGTGAATGTGAGTGGGCCCGTCATAACAACACCTCCCCAGTGTGGTGCAACAACCATTGCACTTTGGCTCGATCGCGGTATTCAGAACTGACCTGCACCGCAATCGAACAAACATGAGTCGCGCATCAAAAGCGCCTACGCTTCATCCTCTGCGACTACGATGAAAAAAGCGATCCTTTTGAACATGACTGTGCCATGGTGGTGGCACGGTCACGGCATGCAGTAAATACCCCTACCTTCTCCAGTAAACGTGCAGCCCGGCGCAGACACGGCGAACAGGGCCGCCTATGCTCGCCAAGTTAGCGCATGCGACCGGGACACAACGCGACGTGCGAAGGTTCAAATCATGATCGAGTTCCAACGCCCGCTGGCCCGCGAACTGCCACGCCGGGCGAAAGACCTCAGCCAGCGCGCCCTGCTGCTGCCAGGCAACGTACGCTGCCAGCGATTGGCAAGCCGATATCGCATCGCTAATGATGACCGCCGTGTCTACTTTCATCACATCCGCAAAACCGCAGGTACAAGCCTCTGCTGGGCGATGCTCTCGATCACCGGCCGAAACGGCGCGCAGATCTACGACCGCCTCGCCCGAAGCTTTCTGCCAAGGCTCGTGCTCGACGACAAAATTTTCGTCGGCTGGCAGTGGCGGCTCATCCAGCAAGGCCACTACTACTTCGCCTTCTCTCACACGCCCGCTCACGCGCTGAGCCTGCCGCCTGCGACCTACACCATCACCTGCCTGCGCGATCCGGTGAAGCGCGTGATCTCGCATTACCGCATGCTCCGCGAGTTCCAGGCTACCGAACCCACCCGCCCCGTTCTGCTTCGCGAAGGCCACTGGCTTGGCAACAGCTTCGCCGACTTCATCGACCGCCTGCCGCGCGAGCACCTGTTGCGCCAGGTCTACATGTTCTCCCCCCGCTTCGATCCTGCCGAGGCCGCCGACGCCGTCGCCGACTGCTCCTGCGTCCTCACCACCGAAGCATTCGACGCAGGCCTCGCCCGCCTCAGCCAGACGCTCGGCCACACGCTGACCCACCACCGCGCCAAAGGCAGCGGCTTCACCGTCGAAGTCGACGACCATGACGTCGAACGCCTTCGAGACCGCCTCGAACCGGAATATCGTATGTACGATCAGCTCGGCCCCGTGCTCGACGCCGTTCGTTGAATCTTGACTTGAAAGGAGTGGGACGCGTTGAGTGAGTCATCTGAATCATCATCACCCGAAGCCAGTGTCGGCGGCACGCTCGCCGGCCGACTGCCGGACGTGATCATCATCGGCGCCGCCAAGGCGGGCACCACCGCGCTGGCCGAGTATCTGCGTCGACATCCGAGCGTGTTCGTCAGCGCCATCAAGGAGCCGGAGTTTTTCTCGCACGATGAAAACTTCGCCAGGGGCATGGACTGGTATCGCGGTCTGTTCGCCGACGCGTTGACCGGCCAGGTGTGCGTCGAGGCATCGACCTCTTACACCCGCTGGCCGGAGTACCCGCAGGCCGTGCCCCGGCTGGCCGAGGCGTTGCCGCGAGCGCGGTTCATTTACATCCTCCGCCATCCGGTCGAGCGCGCGTGGTCGCATTACGTGCACCGGGTCACGAAGGAGCTTTATCGCCACGAGCCCGTGCCCGCGACGTTTGAAGAGCACATCGAGCGCGACCCGGTATGCATCAACTCCAGTCGGTACATGGATCAGATCGAGCAGTACCTGCCCTACTTCGGCCGTGACTCGTTTCTGGTGCTGCTGAACGATGATCTGGCAGGCGACACCGCGGCGACGCTTTCGCGTGTCTGCCGGTTCCTCGGCGTTGAAGACATCGGGCCCGACCTCGCGAAGCTCGACACCAGCTGGTACCGCAACGCCCGCACCGTCGACGGCCGAGTGCGCGGGCAGATCTTCGCCCCCCTCAAAGCCAACCCCATCACCCGAACCGTCGGCCGACTGTTGCCAAAGGCTGGCAAAGACGCGGCTTACCAATTGCTCCGCCGTACCCCACGCGCCCGCCGCATCACCAGGCAATTCACCCCCCCACCCATGACCGCCGACACCCGCCTCCGCCTGATCGACTACTTCAAACCCCACAATGACCGCCTCGCCGAGTTCATCGACACGGACCTGTCGTTCTGGGATGAATGAACGACGGTCACGCAGTGAACGATGGGTGAACGATGTTTACATCGGCAACCGTTATCAAACTGTTTTCACTACAAAGGTGTTTCTTCTGTGCTGAGCGGTTGTATTAGCCGATAAATCCTCAGCGGTTCGTAGCGCGCATGTCCACACTGGACGCGTCGCCGGGCCGACCCAGGGATAAAAACGATGAGTGGTATTTCACTCGGCACGGGATTGATGTCAGGCCTGCCCACGGCGGATATCATCGACCAGCTCATGGCGGTCGAACGCCGACCCCTCATGTTGATCCAGCAGCGCAACGACCGCCTCAGCGCCCAGCAGGACGCCCTTCGCGAGGTCAATGCCAAGCTGCTGGCGGTCAAGCTCAGTGCCAACGGCTTTACCACCAATCGCAACTTCCGCAGCTTC
>JBGUBD010000011.1 GCA_041821185.1 Phycisphaerales bacterium AB-hyl4
TCCGCATCCGGCTAAAGACCTGCCCCTCCACGGGCGAAAAGTGGACGCCGAAGCACGGCAAATGCCGCATCGTGCCATTGACGGCACGGGCCTCGGACATCCTAACCAAGGCGATGAAGCAGTCGAGTTCGCCTTGGGCTTTCCAGTCGCCAGACAGCCGAGGTCTACAGAAAGGCAAGTGGACGTACAGCCCGCTGCGGCGACGGCTGCATCTCCGGCTGCGTGAGATGCAGGCGAAGCGGCGCAGCCTGCACGTGCTGCGTCACACGGGGGCCACCTTCTATGCGAATGATGCTGGCATGCCCGTGGCGCAACTCCAGAAGTTCCTTGGCCATGAGCGCTTGGCCGAGACCCAGCGTTACCTGCACCCGTCGACCGAGGACTTGGCCGCCTCGCTCAAGCGGGTCGACTTCTCCCGCTTGGCCGGAAAAGAGGAAAAGGCCACTTAGCGAACCATCAGCGGTCGAACGTCGGACAGTAACTTTCAGATTACGTTAACGAACTCACACAAAGGCATTTATACGGCTTGAAGTTAATCCCAGCGCGTCCGGTTCCCTCTCCCTGGGAGGGAGAGGGAGTGGGAAAACGCGCTGGGAATAACTCGAAACCGTATTACAGATGGCTAAGCACAGCAACAAGAAAAAGCCCACGGATTGCATCCGTGGGCTCCCTCACCCGCGCGCACCAAACATCGCCCCCACATGCCGCTCCAACTCATCCAGCGCCCCCCGCGCATCCATCCGCCCGTCCAGTACATGCACCGCCACTTCGCCCCCGCGCAGCTCGCACGACACTGTCCCCGGCACGAGGCTCACCATGCACACGAATAAAACCCGCGCCGCCATCGACTCCATCTTCAGCGTGTAATCGATAAACGTCGGCTGAACATCCAACGGCCGACGCACCGCCCGACGCCCCACATCCACCCCGCCAAGCAACGCCTGCCTTAAAAAAAACGGCACGAACCGCATCACCGCCAGCGGATTCACCCACACCCCCGTCGGCCGCAGCAACGCCAAACTCAGCCCCGCCCCCACTGCCGCCATCGCCACACCGAACCACCACTGATACATCCCCCCCTCCGCCAGCACCCACCACAACACCGCGAACACCACAAACCGCACCACGACTGCCAGCAACCACTGTCCCATCATCACAAGCCTCCACTTCCCACACCCCGCCCCATCACCACCGCCAGCGCCAACACGAGGATCAACAGAATAAACATGATCCCCCCCGCGCCCCATCGGACGAGCACGATCTCGCCCACTGCCATCGTCTTGCTGACTTTCAGCAGCAGATAGTTCCGCATCGCAAACGCCGACTCACTTAATCGTGTCGACGCCGGGATCACCACACCCTCCCATGGCCGACGCATCAGATCAATCCCCCACCGCACGATCACCAGCGCATCCCCCGGCGGCACGCGCATCCACCACGCAATCGTCACCCCTCGCCACACCATCGCCATCAACAACAACAGCCCCAAGCCCACCGGCCAGAACGCCGCCCACATCGCGTCCCAAGCAAACTCAGGCCGCGCCGCCACCCCCGTCGGCTCCAGTCGCAACACCGTCGGCGTCACCCACGTCATCCCCACCACCAACGCCAGCAACACCAGCCAAGGCCCCCACAACCCCTGCTTGTAATCATGCTCCTCGTTACGATGCTCACGCCTCAACAACCAGAACAGACGGCCCATCAACAGTGTCGTCCCCACCGCCGCGATCGGCAACAGCAACTCCACCCAACCCAGCCACGCGTGAGGCAGATCGCCGCCAAGGTCTTTCAGCCACATCTTTGCCAGGTAACCACTGCTCAGCGGCATCCCCGCCAGGCTCAGCGCCGCCACCACCACCCCCGCGTACAACCCCACCGTCCGCCACCCACCACGCCCGCCATGCATCGCCACCCCCACCGCCAGAAACAGCGCCGCCTTCGCGAGCCCGTGATGCATCGCATACAACGCCACCACCACCACCGCCGTCGGCCAAAGCGTCGGCTCCATCAATCCCAACCCCACCCCTACCGTCATGAACCCCACCTGACTCACCGACGAATACGCCAGGTTGCTCTTCGGATCACGCTGCACCAACCCGAACAGCACGCCGACGATCGCCCCCGCAAGGCCGAAGCCGACCATCACCGCCCCGAACGCGACCATCGGCTCAACCCCGCCCGGGAAAAACCGCAACCAGCCCAACACCCCCGCTTTGATCATCGCCCCGCTGAGTACCGCGCTTGCCGGCGTCGGCGCAGCCGGGTGTGCCAAAGGCAGCCACATATGCAACGTAAACAGGCCCGCCTTCACGCCGAAGCCCACCAGCAGCAGCACCATCGTCAACGTCGCGCCCGGCTGGACCAGCACATGCTCCGCCATGCCCTCCATCGACAGGTCCGGCAGCGTCGCCGCCAACCGCAGCAACCCCACCAGCAACACCGCCTCGCCCGCCACCGACATCGCGATGTAAACCTTGCCCGCGAACAGCGAGGGCGAATCGCCCTGCAATGCCACCAGCCCGAACGCCGCGAACGTCATCAACGTGAAAAACAGGTAGAAGCTCGCAACATCAAAACTCACCACCAGCCCGAGGTTGCCCGTCATTGCCAGCAGAAACCACATCCAGAACACGTCGTGTTTCGGGTTGTCGCGCATGTACGCCGACGCATAAAACCCCGCGATCAACCACAACGTCGACACCAGCAGCGCAAACAACCGCCCCACGCCATCAAGCCCGAACGCCCCGCCCAGCAACCACCAATCGGCCCGCGCAAACAGATCCGTCGGCCAAGCCAGCGACAACACCACCGCCGGCCACGCCACCCACGGCGCCAACACCCGCGCAAGCCGACGCGTCGGCTCATCCGCGCTGAGCATCAACGCCACCACCACCGGCAGCCCCAAAATCAGCAACCACAAACTCGCCATCACCTCACCTTATCCAAGCCTCAACTCAAAACTCGAAACCAGAAACTCGAAACTCCCATCACAACCCTTCATACAACCGTCCCGCAATAATCTCCGCCACCGCCAGCGGACTGATCGGCGACGCCGCAAACACACCCGCCGCCACCGACAGCAACGCCGTCGTCACCGCCGGCGCCAGCAGCATCATCCGCGTCTCCCACCGCGCCTCCGGCATCCGCTCATCCCAAGGCCCCGCGGGCGAACGGAACCATGCCACATGCACGATTGGCAGAAAATACATTGCGTTGAGCAAACTGCTGACGATCAACACCCCCACCACCCAACCCTGCTCCGCCGCGAGCGCCCCCAACCCCAGGTACCACTTGCTCACGAACCCCGCCATCGGCGGCAGGCCGATCATCCCCAGCGCACCAACCGTAAACGCCGCCATCGTCCAGGGCATCCGCCGACCAATGCCATGCATCTCGCTGACCTTGTGCACGTGCAACGTTTCCGCGAAATTGCCCGCGCAGAAAAACAGCGTGATCTTCATCAGCCCCTGGTGCACGAGGTGCACCAGCGCCCCCACGCTCGCCAGCGGCCCCACGATCGCCGTGCCCAACGTGATATACGCCAGTTGGCTCACCGTCGAAAACGCCAACCGACGCTTCAGGTCATCCTGCATCAGCGCCCGCACCGAGCCATACACAATCGTCACCGACGCCAGCACCGCCAACGGCCCCAGCAGCCCCAACTCGTACGCCACCGGCGTGCTGAAAATCTCATACACCACCCGCACGATCCCGTACGCCCCCGCCTTCACCACCGCCACCGCGTGCAGCAGCGCGCTCACCGGCGCCGGCGCGACCATCGCCTGCGGCAGCCAGCCATGCAACGGCACCAGCGCCGCCTTCACACCCAGCCCGGCCATCATCAACACGAACATCACCCGCAACGACCACGCATGCGAATCAACAAAGTCGCTCAAAATGCCGCCAACCGCAAAGTCCGTCTCACCCGTCAGCAGCTTCAGCCAGATGATGCCCGCCAGAAACAGCGCCCCGCCCGTCAGCGTGTAGAACAGATAGTTCCGGCCCGCCAGCAACGCCGACCGCGTCCCGCGATGCACCACCAGCGGATACGTCGCCAGCGTCAGCATCTCGTAGAAAATGAAAAACGTCAGCAGGTTGCCCGCCAGCGCAATGCCCATCGTCGCGGTGACGCACAAACTGAAAAACCCGAAAAAGCGGCTACGGTACGGCGACCCCTCCAAGTACCCCACCGCATACACCGTCGTCACCAGCCACAACACCGCTGACAGCGACATGAACAAAATCGAGATCGCGTCCACGCGCAGCAGCAGCTCAAAGCCCGGCACGATCGGCAGTCGCGTCTCATACGCCACCCCCGTAAGCATCCCCACAAACACCAGCACCGTCAGCAACAGCTTCACCACCGCGCCCGCAAGGTTGAGCACCGTCCGCACCAGCACCTGATCCTCATCCAGGAAGAAGATCGCGATGCCCGTGCCCAGCGAGCTGAACAGAATCAACAAAGGCAGCCAGTACGCCCAGTTCACTCGGCCACCTCCCCCTGATGCGTCCCGACATGCGCCGCCTCAACGAACGGCGTGCCCATCTCCAGCAACGCGAACGGCTCGACCGCGCGCAAGCCAATCAATACCGCCAGCAACGCAAGCACCATCGCCGTCGCTTGCAACAGCTTCGGCACGGGCTTGAACGCCGGCGGGCTCGGCGGCAAAAACGCATACCGTATCACCATGAAAATATAAGCCGCCGTCAGCAACCCGCCACCGAGAATCACCACCGCCCACCACCACTGCCCCGTCTCGATCGCTGCACTGACCAGAAACCACTTCGCCACGAACCCCCCGCTTGGCGGCAGCCCCATCAAGCTCACCCCCGCCAGCGCGAAAGCAAACGTCGCCACCGGCAGTTCGTGCGCCATCCCCCGAAAATGTCGAATCCGATCGCTGCCTACACTCAGCAGCACCGCCGCCGCCGCGAGGAACATCGCCGACTTCGCCAGCGCATGCGATAGCATGTGATACATCCCGCCCGACCACGCACCACCATGCCAGGCCTCGCTCCCGCCGTACGGAATCGTCAACGGCACGAGCAGGAACATGTAGCCCAGTTGCGCCACCGTCGAGTAGGCGATCAACAGCTTCAGTCGGCGTTGCAGAATCGCCTGCACCGATCCGCCGACGATCGCCCCCGCCGCCAGCACGCCAACCACCTGCCCGAACGTCGGCGAAAGCAGATCCGCAAACACCACAAACCACAATCGCAGCAGCAGGTAGAACGACACCTTCACCACCAGCGCCGAAAGGATCGCGCTCACCGGCCCCGGTGCGCTCGAATGTGCAGGCGGCAGCCAGAAGTGCAACGGAAACAACGCCGTCTTCACAAACAGCCCCACACTCATCAGCGCCATCGCCATCCACGTCGCAGGCTCACCCGTCAACTGCGCGCCGATCAGGTACAGGTCCAGCGTGCCATACCGCGCGTACAGCATCGCCACGCCGAGCAAGTAACCCAGCGACGCCATCAGCGAGGCGAGCAGGTAGCGCATCGCGGCGGTGAGCACTTGCGTGTCGCGGCCGATGAGCATCAGCGCCACCGCCGACAGCCCCACCAGTTCCAACGCGATGTATAGATTGAACAAGTCCGCCGACGCGAACGCCAGGTTCATCGACGCCCACAACGTCAACCACACCGGCCAGTACCCGCCCGCCGACGACCACCGCCCCGGCCCGCTGGCTGCATGATCGCGCACGCCGAAGTAGGTCAGCGACGCCACGCTGATCGCCAGCGCCACCACCGCGGTCATCCCCAGCATGAACACGTTCAACCCGTCGACGTAAAGCTCGACGCCCAGCGGCGCGCCCCACCCGCCAAGCTCATGCCGCATCACCCCCCCGTCATACACCAGCCACGTGACCATCGCCCCCGTCACTGCGGTCGCCAGCGCAAACGCGCCCCCCACCGCCGGCGCAAGCCGACCCGGCCCCACGAACGTCGCCGCAGCGCCGAGCAACGGCAGGCAGATTGACCACACCACCAGGTCGCTCACGCGTCTCGCTCCTCCGGCAAACGCAACTGCCCGGTCCGCCGATGGATCGCCTTCGCAAGGCTGATCGCAAACGCCGTCGCCGCCACCGCCACCACGATCCCCGTAATCACCATCGCCTGCGGCACCGGGTCCGTCGTCTCCGGCTCACCCCGTCGCGTCATCGCGCCGAAGAAAAGAAACACCGCCGAGCCCATGATGTTCAACGCCATGATCTTCCGGATCAGGTGCGCATACGAAATCAAACCCCACAGCGCAAAACAGAACACGATGACCGCCGCCATCGCGTAGATCGTCGCCTGGTCCATCATCTGTCATCCCCCTCCACCGTCACCGCCTCATCGCCCGGCGAAGCCACCACCACCAGCGACCACAACGCCGCCGCAATCGACACCGTCGCCGCCACCTCCAACACAAAGATCAGCTCACCCGCCCAAGCCGTCGGCCACTGCATAAACGCCCCACCATCATCCAACATCATCAACCCCACCCACATAAACAGCACCAGCGCCAACGTGTACACGCTTCGCAACAACCAACCCGGCACGCGATGCAGGCAGTCCACCCCCGACAGCCGCGCGACCACGCCCCCGGCCGCCCACAACGCCCCCGCCTGAAACGCACCGCCCGGACCATGCGTCCCCCGCCACAGCAAGTACCCGCCCGTCATCGCCATCAGCGGAATCAACACCCCCGCCAGCCTCGGCAGCATCTCGCCATGCCCCGTCGTATTGCCAAACCCGCTCAGATCATCCGCCCGCAGTAGCACCATCGCCCCCACCATCGCCAACCACAGAATGACCAGTTCCAGCCATGTATCCATCGCGCGGTAGTTCAGCAGCACCGCGGTCACCGGGTTGGTCACGCCGCTGTCGTCCAGCGCCGCCTCCGCCTCGGCCGTCAGGTTCACCACTGGCTGCCCCGTCAACGAAAACACCACCACGCCCATCGCCCCCGCAAGCACCATCGCCAGCACCAGCGAGATCACCCGCGGCGGACGACCGACCACCAGCGTCGTCCAACCCGCGTGCCGCGATAACTCCGCCCGCCTCGTGCTCGTCTGCTCCTGTCTCATCGCTCACCGTTTCCCCGCTGAACCGCACCGACCGCTTCCAGCAACAGCGCCCCCGTGATCCCCGCGCCGATCGCCGCCTCCGCCAACGCAACGTCCGGCGAGCCCATCCGCACCCACCCCACCGCCACCATCATGCCATACACAATAAACAGCACCACCGCCGCAAACGCCCCGCGCACCGACAGCGCCGCCACCGCCAGCAGCACCACCATCAAACCCAGCAACAAATCAAGCAACACCATGACACACTCACCGCTCACCACGCGACCGCAACCCACTCAATCCCCTTAGCCCCTGCTCCGCCACAAGGTAACACGCGCTCGTCGACGCCAGCAGCACCAGCAACCAGATCATCGCCAGCTTCACCCCCACGGGCACACTCTCAACTTGAAACATCAACCCCAGCACGACAAACCCCAGCCCGAGGTTGTCCGCCTTCGTCAGCGCGTGCAGCCGACTGTGCACATCCGCAAAGCGCAGCAACCCCACCGTGCCCAGCGTAAAAAACACCAGCCCCACTATCACGAACAGCACCGTCAGCCCGTTGAGCAGCATTGTCATGATTCTTCACCCTCCGACGCCGACCCACCGCCCCACGCCCGCTGCGTAAACGCGATCGTCGCCACCGCCGCCAGCATCGCCAGCACCAGCGCCACATCGCGCACCGCCCCGATCGCCATCGCCTCGCTGAGCAGCAGCAGCACCGCCACCCCCGTCGTCCCGAACAGTTGAGCCGACAGCATCCGGTCCGCCGCCGTCGGCCCACGCAACACACGCACCATCCCCCCCGCCACATTGATCAACAGCCACGCCGTCGCTGCAAGGTAAAACCAGTTCATCACCCCCATCATAAACCACCACGCCCACACCCCCACACTCCGCGCCCCTTAAAGCCCGGGCATGGCCATGCCCGGGCTCCCCCACGCCCCTCGCCTTCACTCACTAAAATCCCCCCATGCTCCACGTCGCCCTCTACCAGCCGATGATCCCGCCCAACACCGGCGCTACTGCCCGCCAGTGCGTCGGCATGAACGCCCACCTTCACCTCGTCGGCCCCCACCGCCTCGACCTCTCCGACCATGCCGTCAAACGCGCAGGCCTCGACTACTGGCCGCACCTCATCCTCACCAAACACCCCACACCCGACGACTTCGTCGACTGGCTCGCCCGCGAAAACAAATCGCCCTGGCTCGTCACCAAACTCGGCGAGCATCGTTACGACCGCGCCCCTTACGCCGACGAAGACGTCCTGGTCTTCGGCAACGAAAAGGAAGGCATCCCCCAGGCTTGGCATGACCGTTGGCCCGACCGCCGTATCAGCGTGCCCATCCTCGGCCAGATCCGCAGCTACAACCTCGCCAACACCGTCGCCATCGTCCTCGCCCAGGCAACCTCCACCGCCGCCCTCTACCCCCCGCCCCACCCATAAAGCCCAGGCATCGCATGCCTGGGCTCCCCCCGGCTCCCCCGCGCTTCTCCCCCGTGACCCACCCACGCGCGCAAAAAAACAGGGCGATGATCCCCTCCGATCATCGCCCTGTCCTATTGGTTTTGGGGGTGTGAACGTTCCACGCTCACGATTCGCTCGTCATCGATCAGCCGAGCAACTGCAGCACCGACTGCGGCTGAGCGTTGGCCATGCCAAGCGTCTGCGTCGCCGCCGCCGCGAGAATCTGCGACCGCGTCATCTCCGCCGTCTCGGCAGCGAAGTCCGTGTCGCGGATCGCGCTCTCCGCGGCGCTGACGTTCTCCAGCGTCACGCCCAGCGAGTTGATCGTTGATCGCACGACGTTGCTCTGGAACGAGCCCAGCCGACCACGCAGCGTCGACACTTCCTTGATTGCCGCGTTGACCACGTCCTGTGCCTTGCCCAGGTCGCCGTCCACGACGTTCGCATCTCGGCCGGAGCCGAGGTCGCTCAGGAAGCCCACCGACGAGTTGCCCAGGTTCCGGGCTGCGACGTTGCCGATGCCCAGACGCACTTCGTTGTTCATGTCGACCGACGGGCCGAGGTTGAACTTCGCACCGCCGCCGGTGATCGTGCCCACCGCCAGGTTGCCCAGCGTGCCTGCCGCATCTTCGGACAGCGTGATGCTCGCGTTGAGCATATCGCTGTTGATCTGAAGGTTCAGCCCGTCGCCGCGTGCGGCCTGGCCGTTGACGAAACCGCCGACGTCCTGACCATCGCCGCGGACGATGCTGTTGGCGGCACTGAAGTCGACTTCGCTGCCGGCGTCCACTTCCGTACCACTGAGCACGGAGATCGAGCCATCCGCGCCGCCGTCGTTGACAACGCGGGCCGACACGAAGTTGCTCGAGCCGAACTCGGTCGCACGGATGACGACCGCGTTACCGCTGGCCACTGCCGACACACCGGTCACGCCCGTAAAGCTGTTGATCTGAGTGGCCATGTCGGCCGTCGACTGGCCGCTGGCGAACTCGAACAGCCGCGAGCCGTCCGCACCGCCAAGTTCAATGGCAAAGCGATCCTGCCCGGCACCGCTGCCCAGCGCCAAGCCGCCGTCAAAGTCCAGCACCAGTCCGCCGCGCTGGGCCGACTGATTGATGATCACGTTGATGTCCATCTCGTTCGAGCCGAGCTTCGCACCGTGAACCTTCAGTTCGTCCACGCCGGCGTTGAGGTTATCAACCTGGAAGTCAAAGCTTCCGTTGAGCAGCTTCGTGCCCTGGAAGCTCGTCGTCGAAGCAATTCGGTCGATGCTCTGCATGATGGCATCGATCTGCTGCTGGTTCGCTTCCTTCTCTTCACGGGAGAGGCCCGCATCATTGGCGCTCTCACCAATGAGGCTCTGCATCTCCAGCAGCATCGCGTTAATTTCCTGCAAGCCGCCCTCAGCGACGTTCACGACCTGGTCCGCGCGTTCCGCGTTGGAGATCGCAGCGTTCAACGCCGCCTGCTCCGAACGAAGGTTTTCGCTGGCGATCAGGCCCGCCGGGTCGTCCCCGCCGCGGTTGATCCGCAAGCCTGTGCTCAGCCGTTCAAGCGACTGATTCAGGCTCGTGTTCTGCTGGTTCATCACCCGCTGAGCGAGCATGGAACCGACGTTGGTGTTGATTCGACTCATCCTGGTTTTCTCCCCAAAGCCAATAAAAGGCATCTGTTCAATTCGAGCTTTGCCACACGGCGTCCCCGCTCGTCAGGCATGAACATCGTCCGCACAACACGGCAAATTCAAGCCAGTGCGCACTTTTTCACACACTTGCCGGTTATCCGGTCGCAGTAAACCGCACACGCCGCATAATCGGTACGGTTTCACACCCCCCCGGGCAAGCCTGCCTTACTTGCGGTACGCTGAACCGCTCGCAATCCGAGCCAGATATGAGCCAGGGCCTCCTCCCCAACAACACGAACCATGCCCCCCACGACCACCGCCTCGTCACACGGCTGGCCGCTCGCCGACGCGCCATCATCCTCATCACCTTGCTGACCGCCCTGGCCGCCGTCGCACTGTTCCGCCTCGCCGTCGGCTGGTCGTCGCTGGGCCTGCCCGCCGGCGAAGACGCCGCCCTCATCTGGCAGATCCGCCTCTACCGCGTCGCCATCGCCGCCACCGTCGGCGCTGCCCTCGCCGTTGCAGGCGTCGCCCTCCAGACGCTTCTGCGAAACCCCCTCGCCGAGCCTTACATCCTCGGCCTTTCCACCGGTGCCGCAGCGGGGGTCATGGCCCAATCGCTCCTCTTTTACTACATGGGCATCGCGCTGGGCGCAAGCCACCTCGGTGCGCTCGTCGGCGCGACTGCCAGCATGCTCATCGTCTTCCTCGCCAGCCGACGCCACGGCGTCCTCGACCCGCTCGGCCTCCTGCTCACAGGCGTCGTGCTCGGCACGATCAACGGCGCCATCATCATGCTCCTGAACTACCTCGCCGGCCCCGGCGGCATCCGCGACGACCTCATGCGCTGGATGATGGGCTACCTCAACGAAAGCACCGGCGGACTCAGCCTCGCGATCGTCGCCGTCGTCACCCTCGTCGGCATCGCGAGCCTGCTCGCCATGCACCGCGCCATGGACGTCGCCACACTCTCCGAAAGCGAAGCACGCAGCCTCGGCGTGCCCCTGCCAGGCCTGCGCACACTCCTGTTCCTCACCGCCAGCGTCCTCGCCGCCGGCGCGGTCGTCCTCGCGGGCCCGATCGCCTTCGTCGGCCTGATCTGCCCGCACCTCGGCCGAATCCTGCTCGGACCCCGACACGGCCCGCTGATCATCGCCTCCGCCATCCTCGGCGCAACACTCATCATCGCCGCCGACGTCGCCGCCGCGCTCATCGCGCTCGTCGGCCCGGGCATCGGACTCATGCCCATCGGCATCTTCACCGCCATCATCGGCGGCCCCGTCTTCCTCTGGATGCTCCGCCCCCACCTAGGCCGCGGCGTCGAGTAAAATCCCACCAACCTGAAAAAGGCGGCGCAGCTTTAGCTGTACCGCCCGCACACCAACCACCAACCCCTCACGCAACCCCGGAGACCTCACCATCAACGCCTTCACCGACCGCTTCCTCGCCGCCGCCGACGACAAAGGCGCCCCCGTCTGCGTCGGCCTCGATCCCGTTTACGAACGCCTCCCCGCTTCGCTCCAGCAACGCGCCGCCGACGCCGGCGCACGCGTCCACGCCATCCACAGTTTCTGCCAGGGCGTGCTGGAAGCCGTCGCTGACCACGTCCCCGCTGTGAAATTCCAGGCCGCCTGCTTCGAGCGCTACCGCGCGCCCGGCTTCGCTGTCCTGTTCGAACTCATCCAGCAGGCAAGAGAGCTTGGCCTGATCGTCATCCTCGACGCGAAGCGCGGCGACATCGGCACGAGCAGCGCCCACTACGCCGTCGGCCTCCTCGCCGACCCGCAAGGCCCCGACGCCCTGACCGTCAACGCATACCTCGGCGCAGACGGCCTCGAACCGTTCACCGATCTCGCCGCCGTCGAAGGCAAGGGCCTCTTCGCACTCGTCCGCACCTCCAACCCCGGCGGCGACGCCATCCAAGGCCTCACCCTCACCGACGGCCGAACCGTCGGCGAAGCCGTTGCCGACGTCGTCGCCGATCTCGGCAAACGCGATACCTACATCGGCGATCGTGGCTACAGCCTCCTCGGCGCGGTCGTGGGCGCAACCAAGCCCGCCGACGCCAAATCACTTCGTGATCGTATGCCGGAGCAACTGTTCCTCGTTCCCGGCTTCGGCGCGCAAGGCGGCACCGCCGACGATGTCCGCGCCTGCTTCAAGCCCGACCGCACCGGCGCAATCGTCACCGCCAGTCGCAGCGTTCTCTATGCATATGAAAAGTCAGACGTCGCCGACTGGCAGACCGCCATCGCCACAGCCGCCGGCGACCTCAATCAGCAGATCGCCGACATCCTCAAGTAAACTTTCGTTTATTCCGTCCGTCGCCAGCCGCCAGCGGAACCACGTTGCCCATTGCTTTCCGCACGGCCGGATCGCTGAAGCTTCAGTAAGATGGACTGAATCGCTTCTTCGGGTACACCGCTTTTTTCGACAATTTCAGATCGGCTGACCCAATTACCTGACTTGGTTGTGGGCAAAGCCTTTTCCACCTGATCCGCATACTGTTCCGACTGCGCCCTGCTCATTCGCTGTTTACGAACCGGCTTTTTCTCAGGGATCGCGGGCAGTGGCTGCTGTTGTGTCTGGCGAATGGCAAGCGGAACCTTCGGATCAACCGCACGAACCGCTGAAAGCACAGCCGTCGCGATATTACTCCGCACCTGTCCGAGATAATCCTGATTGGCCTGCTCCCTCGCTTCTTCCAGCGAGCGAAGGCCATCCTTCACCGATTGCAGGCTCGACTTGGGCAATTGATCTGACTTGGCCAACAACTCTTCCAGACTCTTAATCTGATCATCAAACACGGTGGCAGGCTGTTCAAGCAAAGGCTCAATCGCTTTACGCAAAGCGTCGCCGATCTTGTTCTGAATACTGGCTGTATCGGTAGCAGGCTGTCTACTCATATTTAATCATCCAATTCAAATTATTGTTGAAGGTTGTTTTATCTAAAGAATAGATTGGTTTACTTACAAATGCCAATTGAACGAGTTCCATGCAAATAACGGTCGAGCAGCGACAAATCGTGGGCGATTTCTGCCTCATGTATTGAAACGAGTATAGCGGCGCCCTCAGGCAAGGCCGAACCAATTATCAAGATGTCGCCAATACGATAGTAAGCGAAGACGCGTCTGATACCGAATTTGCGGCTGTGTCGATAATGCCGTTCATGGCAACACCACAAGAAACAAGAATGCGAGCATGATAAGAATACACACCGCAATACCCACTCGGCTCCAGCGGGTTTCGCTGTGGGCTTGCCACGCTTCCGTCGGAAACAGTTCGCCGCAGTGGTAGCAGCGGTCAGCGAACGCAAGCAATTCCGTGCCACACTTAGGGCATGGCGTCGTGTCATTTTCGCCGTCGTCGCGATCGAACAGGTGAGCGTCGTGCTCGCCCGGACCTTCATCGTCAAAGTAGCCGTCTTTGCTCATGAGTGGGTCGTCGTCATGTAAGAAGCCCACGGATTGAATCCGTGGGCTTCGTGGTGACTGTTGAAAATAAGATCAGTCTTGCGCCATCCGCCGCAGCACGGTGTGAAGAATGCCGCCGTTGCGGTAATACTCCACCTCGACCGGCGTGTCGATGCGGCAAATCGCTTCGAACTTAATCGCCTTGCCGTCGGCCTTCGTCGCAATCACAGGCACGGCCTGGCCGGGCTTAAGGTCGGGGTCGACAGCAATGTCAAACGTCTCCGTCCCATCAAGCCCCAGCGTGTCAGCGGTCTGCCCCTGGGCATACTGCAACGGCAACACCCCCATGCCCACGAGATTGCTGCGATGAATGCGCTCATAGCTCTCAGCGATGACCGCCTTCACCCCGAGCAGGTACGTGCCCTTCGCCGCCCAGTCGCGCGATGAGCCCATACCGTAGTCCTTGCCGGCGAGCACGATCAGCGGCGTCCCGTCGGGGCGGCGGTTCACCTCCGACTCACTCGTCTGACAAGCGCCATAATGCACCGAAGCGTTGAAGATGCTCGTCACTTCGCCCTTCTTCACCGGGGTCACACCGGCCACGCTCGGCACGGCAGCGCCGCCGTCGCCCTGGAACGTCGTCACCCCGCCTTCCGTACCCGGAGCGAGCTGGTTGCGAACGCGTACGTTGGCGAACGTGCCACGAACCATCACGCGGTCATTGCCGCGCCGCGAGCCGTAGCTGTTGAACATGCTCACCGGCACGCCGTTGGCAGTGAGGTACTGTCCTGCGGGCGCGTCGGTCTTGATCGCACCCGCGGGGCTGATGTGGTCGGTCGTGACCGAATCGCCCAGCTTCGCCAGGCAGCGCGCCCCATGCACCGACGCGATCGGCTTGATGTCCGGACCAAGGCCCACGAAAAATGGCGGGCTTTGCACGTAAGTCGACTTCTCGTCCCAGTCATACAACTCGCCCGTAGACGTCTCAACGTTTTGCCATTCTTCAGAGCCCTTGAACACGTCGGCGTACTGCTCGATGAACTGCTCGCGCGTCAGCGCCGCCTCCACCGTCTGTTGCACTTCGTTCTGCGTCGGCCAGATGTCGCGCAGGTACACCGGCTTGCCGTCTTTGCTCGTGCCGATCGGCTCGTTCAGCAAATCGATATCGACCGTGCCGGCGATCGCGTACGCGACGACCAGCGGCGGGCTGGCGAGGTAGTTCGCCTTCACGTCCGGGTTGATACGACCCTCGAAGTTGCGATTGCCCGACAGCACGCTCGACGCGACGATGTCGCCCTGCTGAATCGCTTTGCTGATCGTCTCCGGCAGCGGCCCGGAGTTGCCGATGCACGTCGTGCAACCATAGCCCACGAGGTTGAACCCCAACGCGTTGAGGTCTTCGGTCAGGCCCGCCTTGTTGTAGTACTCGGTCACGACCTTCGAGCCCGGCGCGAGCGACGTCTTCACCCAGGGCTTGCGGTTGAGCCCGAGCTGCCGGGCCTTCCGTGCGACCAGCCCTGCGGCGATCATCACTTCCGGGTTGCTCGTGTTTGTGCAGCTGGTGATCGCTGCGATCACCACCGCGCCATGCGCCAGCTTGAATGACTGACCTTCGAACTGCACATCCACGCCCGCGTCCGGCCGAAGCTGCGGCGACGCGACGGCAACCTTCGACGCTGCCGCCTCATCCGGGTCATCCTCCGACACACCCGAGCCGCGATGGTTCGCTTCGGGGTTGGGCATGTTGCCCACCTGTCCCGCCGGCTCGCCGCCGTCTTCCACCCAGCCGCCGACGGGGTTATGCATCAGCGTCGTCGTGTCGACGTCAAACGTCTTCGCCAGGTCCGACCACCACTGCCGTTTCATGTCCGACAGGCTGATGCGATCCTGCGGCCGACGTGGGCCGGCGAGCGACGGCTCGACCGTCCCCATATCCAACTCAAGCTGATCGAGATACGCAATGTCATGCGACTCGTCCCGCCAAAGGCCTTGCAGCTTGCAGTACTGCTCGACCGTGTCGATGAGCTTGCGGTCCCGGCCGGTCAGTTCCATGTACTTGATCGTCTGCTCGTCGACGGGGAAGAAGCCCATCGTCGCGCCATACTCCGGCGCCATGTTGGCGATCGTCGCGCGGTTGGCCAGCGGCATGTCCGCCAGACCGGGGCCGAAGAACTCGACGAACTTGCCGACCACGCCGTGAGCACGGAGCATCTGCGTCACGCGGAGCACGAGGTCGGTGGCGGTCGCGCCTTCCGGCAGTTTGCCGGTGAGCTTGAAGCCGACCACTTCGGGCACGAGCATGTAGACCGGCTGGCCGAGCATGACGGCCTCGGCTTCGATGCCGCCCACGCCCCAGCCGACCACACCCAGGCCGTTGATCATCGTCGTGTGGCTGTCCGTGCCGACAAGCGAGTCGGGGTAGAGCACCGCGTCCTGGCCGGGCACCGCGTCGCCGTCCCAGACGACCTTAGCGAGATATTCAAGGTTGACCTGGTGCACGATGCCCGTGGCCGGGGGCACGACGCGGAAGTTGTCGAACGCCTGCTGGCCCCACTTGAGGAACTGGTAGCGTTCGTTGTTGCGCTCGAACTCTTTCTGGCTGTTGATCGTCAACGCCATGCCCGACGCGAACGCGTCCACCTGCACCGAGTGGTCGATGACCAGGTCGCAGGGTACGAGCGGGTTGACCTTCTTCGCGTTCGCCTTGTCGCCGGTCATCTTGACGATGCCTTCGCGCATGGCGGCAAGGTCAACCACCGCCGGCACGCCGGTGAAGTCCTGCAACACCACTCGGCCGGGCTTGAACGGAATCTCCTGCTTGCCCGCGACGGTCGCGTCATAGCCCGCCAACGCCTTAACGTGGTCTTCCGTCACGATGAAGCCGTCGACGTTCCGCAGGCAGGCCTCCAGCAGCACCTTGATCGAGTAAGGCAGCCGATCCACCTCGCCCACGCCCCGCACGGCGTCAAGCTTGTAAATCGCCCGCTTGCCCAGCGGAGTATCAATGGTCTGGCGAGCCTTGAACGGGTCCTGTACGGGGCGATTCTCTGGCAAGGGTGGGCCTCTTTCGTCTGCTTATGCGGTTGGGTTGGACAGTTAAGAACGGCATTCTAGCATCGCAGGCCCGGCGGTTCGAACCCAAACTCAAGTACGCCCCGGCTACGGCATCTGAGCAAACGTGCGTTAAGAACCAATAGCCCTCGGCGGAAGCCGGGGGTTGGTCGCGAAAACGACGACCGCACAGCGTCCAAAACCTCCGGCTTCCGCCGGAGGCTATTCGTTATTGACCGTACAATCCCCCTGCATGAATGATCGTCGCACCATCGTGATCCTCGGCCCGACCGCTGGCGGCAAGAGCGAGTTGGCCGTGGCCCTTGCCGAGCAACTCGACGGCGAGGTCCTCGGCGCGGACTCCATGCAGGTCTACCGCCACCTCGACGCCGGCACCGCCAAGCCTGAGCCCGAGCTGCGCGGCCGCGTGCCGCATCACCTGATCGACATCGTCGAGCCGACCGACCGCTTCACCGCCGCCGACTGGCTGGAACGCGCCCGCACGACCATCGCCGACCTGCACGCGCGTGGCAAGCGCGCCATCGTCGTCGGCGGCACGAACCTCTATCTCAAACTCCTGCTCGAAGGCATGTTCGACGCGCCCGCCCCCGGCACGCCCGGCGAATCGCCCGCCTTCCGCGCCACACTCGAGCCGATCGCCGCTGCGGACCTGCACGCCCGCCTGCAACAGGTCGACCCCGTCGCCGCTGACCGCATCCATCTCAACGACCGCAAACGCCTCGTCCGCGCGCTCGAAGTCCACCACCTCACCGGCCAACCCATCAGCACCCTGCAGACGCAATGGGGCCAAGCTCAAAACGCGAAACTTGAAACTCGAAACTTCACCCTCGTCGGCCTCGACTGGCCACGCGAGGCGATCAACCAGCGCATCAACCAGCGGGTGAAGGTGATGTTCGCGCCCGACGTCGGTGAGCCGCTGCCCGACGAGGTCCGCCGACTCGAAGCCGACGGCTTGCTCGGGCCGCAGGCGCGCGAAGCGCTGGGCTACAAGCAGGTGCTCGCCGCGCTTGCCGCTGAGCAAGGCAACGCGATCGACCGCCGCATCCACACGATGGACGACGCCTTCGAGCAGACAAAGGTGCTCACCCGCCGCTTTGCGAAGCAGCAGCGCACCTGGCTTCGACGATACGAGAACGTCCACTGGCTGCCCGCGACCGAACTGACCATGTCCGCCCTGACCGAGCGAGCCCTGGCCGCGTCACGGCAATAATCAGAGCATCGCCAGCCATGTTTAGCCCACGCGCCCACGCGTGGACGGTTCCGGGAGGTGGGGTTCCGGGGGGGGGGGCTCCGGGGGGCTTCCGATCGGCGATCTGAGGCGAATCCGAACGCCGACGGCAGGCCTGTCGTATGCAGCGCAAGCCCAGCCGCCAAGTGACGCGGCATACCACCGGGCTTCGCCATGATACGCAAACATAATCCAAATAATAACTTATAAACGAAACCGCAAATCCGGCTTGACAATCGCCCAATCCGCTGCTCAAGTGTCACGCCACCCTACCGGGCCGAAAGTCACAAACGTCGGCCCGTAAATGACCGATGAGAACCGCGGGCAACCGATGGCCAAAAAACGTTCCACAACCCGTTCCACGAAGAGCCGCGCCAACGGCAGCGGCAAGTCTTCGCGCAGCCAGAAGGCGCCCGACGCCACCGGCAAGCACCTGGTCATCGTCGAAAGCCCGACGAAGGCCCGCACCATCAACCGCTATCTCGGGCCCGACTATGTCGTCATGGCCAGCGTCGGCCACGTCCGCGATCTGCCCAGCCGGGCCCCCAAGGGTGAGAAGCAGGAAGTGCCCGGCGTCGACCTCGAACACGATTTCGAGCCGACCTACGACATCCTCCCGGATAAAAAGAAGACCGTCACCGAACTTCGCAAAGCCGCGAAAAACGCCACTGACATCTGGTTCGCGACCGACCTCGACCGTGAGGGCGAAGCCATTGCCTGGCACCTCGCCGAGGCGTTGGGCATCAATACTGAGCACGCCAAGCGCGTCGTCTTCAACGCGATCACCAAGGGCGAAATCGACCGAGCCTTCCACGAGCCGCGCAACATCGACCAGGCCATGGTCGACGCGCAGCAGGCCCGCCGTATCCTCGACCGCATCGTCGGCTACCAGGTCTCGCCGCTGCTCTGGAAGAAGGTGGCAGGCGGACTGAGCGCCGGCCGTGTGCAGTCGGTCGCGACCCGCCTCGTCGTCGAACGCGAGCGAGAGATCGAAGCGTTCGTGCCCGACGAGTACTGGCGGATCACCGGCCTCTTCGCCACTCGCCTCGACGACGCCGACAAGCTCGCCCCCCAGTGGCAGGAATTTCTCACCAGCTACGAAGAAAAGCCGCGCACCGTCCGCGAGCAGAACGCCTGGCTGAGCGAGCATGACTGCCTCCGCGCCGAGTTGACCGAGTTGCAGGGCAAGCCCTTCGAGACCGACAACCGCGACGATGCACGCAAGGCCGCCGAGTTGCTCGGCTTCGTGCTCGACAACGCGGAAGAAAAGACCGACGACAAAGCCAAAGGCTCCGCGAAAAACATCGTCCGCTACCTCGGCCACGTCGGCGACGATCGCCCCGACTACGCCATCGAGTCCATCCAGACCAAGCGCAGCACCAGCAAGCCCGGTGCACCATTTATCACCAGCACCATGCAGCAGGCCGCGGCCAACCGGCTCGGCTTCCAGTTGCAGCGCACGATGCGCCTCGCCCAACAGCTTTATGAAGGCATCAACCTTGGCGGCGCTCGCGGGCAGACGGGCCTGATCACCTACATGCGTACCGACTCGACACACCTGTCAGGCGACGCGCTGAACATGGCCCGCAAGTTCGTCAGCGATACGCACGGCGAGCAATACCTTCCCGAAAAGCCCAACTTCTACAGCTCCAGCAACAAGTCGGCACAGGAAGCTCACGAAGCCATCCGCCCCACCGACGTCACGCTCACACCGCAGTCGATCCGCAGCGCGCTCAACGATGAGCAGTACAAGCTCTACGACCTCATCTGGCGTCGCTTCGTCGCCTGCCAGATGACGCCCGCGCAGTGGGACTCGACCACCATCATGATCGCCGCCAAGGCGAAGAGTGACGCCTCGGACCTCGCCCGCTTCAAAGCCACCGGCCGCAAGCTCGTCTTCGACGGCTTCTATAAAGTCATGGGCGTGCCCACTGGCGATGACGTCGTGCTGCCGGAGCTGGAAGAGCAGCAGCCGCTCGCGCCGATCGTCATCGACCCGACGCAGCACTTCACCAGCCCGCCGGCCCGCTACACCGAAGCCTCGCTTCAAAAGAAGCTCGAAGAAGAGGGCATCGGTCGGCCGTCGACTTACGCCGCGATCATCCAGACAATCCAGGACCGCGAGTACGTCACCTCGGTCGCGCCGCGCGATCGGCGACTCATGGCCACCGACCTGGGCATGGTCGTCACCGACATGCTCGTTGAAGCGTTCCCCAAAGTGATGGACGTCGCGTACACCCGCGAGATGGAAGCCGAGCTCGACCATATCGAAGATGAACGCCACGACTGGCGGAAAATGCTTCGCGAGTTCTATGGCCCGTTCCGCGAGAAACTCGAAAAAGCCCACGATCAACTGCAACACGCCAAGGCCGCGTCGATGCCCGCGCCCTACAAATGCCCCAAGTGCGGCGCGGCGACGGAGTACCGCTTCGGCAAGAACGGTCGATTCCTCTCGTGCACGCGTTTCAACGTGCCGCCCGTCGAAGTGAAGGTGCACGATCAGCCGGGCAAGTACCTGCTCTATAAAGCCAAGGGCAAAGCTCGGCCGAAGATCGTCAGCGAAGACGGCAGCACAAAGATCGGCTGGACCAAGCTCAACGCGGAAGAGAAGAAGAAGTTTCAGCAGATCAGCGACGAGATGGAAACCTGCGACTACGCCGCGCCGATCGACCGCGACGGCAAGCCGATGGAGCCGCAGCTTTCCGACATCGCCTGCCCTGAGTGTGGCGGCGAGATGACCAAGCGCACCGGCCGATTCGGCGCGTTCCTCGGCTGCGTCAACTACCCGCAGTGCAAAGGCATCGTCAAGCTCGACCCGAAGAAGCAGACGGTCATCCTGCCCAAGACCGAGCCTTACACGACCGACGTGCCCTGCCCGAAGTGCGACTCGCCCCTGTACCTTCGCGAGTCGAAGCGCGGGCTGTGGCTAAGCTGCTCGACGTTCCCGAAATGTCGCGGTCGTGTGGGCTTCAGCACGCTTGAGGAAGACAAGCAGGCCGAGCTGGAAAAAATCTGGGCCGAGCACGAAAAGCAGAACCCGCGCCCCGTCATTCGCACGGTCAATGGTGAAGTGGTACCGGAAGGCTACCTGCCGAAGATCGCCGGCGAAGGCGAAGACGACTCAAGTAGTGACGGCCAACTCGAAGACGCGCCCAGTTCCGACGCGGCGTGACAGCACCAATGCAGATTAAGTTAGCCGCGAAGCAAAGCGGAGCGCGGTTCGTGAGTGTATATCTACGTGGCACGCTCCGCTGTGCTTCGCGGCTAATTATTTGAGTTCTGCCTCAACCTTGAAGCCGAAGCCGCGGCGGTTGTCGATCCAGCGGACCCACGTTGGCTGAAAACGATAGAACTGTTGCGACTCAATCAACTCGCGGAAGCGCGGGTTTTCCGCGAGGTCGGCGAACTTGTCTACAAATGCGTTCCAGGCACGATGACGATCAAGATCGGCTTCGACGAGCACGGCTCGGCCGCGCATTTGAAGGCCGTGAATATTCATCGGCCGATCGTCGTGGCCGTAGACCGTTACCGCGACGTTCGGCCGAGCGGCAAGGTTGCGACTATGGCCCGACTTCGGGCTGGAGACCCAGTAAAACCGCAAGTCATCATCATGTGCGAACTGGACATTGGCGGCGTGCGGGTCGCCCTGCTCGCCAACGGTGGCGAGGCTGGCGGTACGGGCGTGGTGTAGGAACGTAGCCACCTGGCGTGCGATGGCCGGTGGAAAATGCAACGACAATTGTGTTTCAACCATGATTTTGGACCCTGGCTGAAAGCTTATCACACCTTGGCCGACTGCGGGAGGTACTTGCGCAGAAACGCGCCGGTGTAAGAAGCTTCATGGTCGGCAAGCTGTTCGGGCGTGCCGGCGACGACGATCTCGCCGCCGCGGTCGCCGCCTTCGGGGCCGAGGTCGATGACCCAGTCGGCACATTTGATGACGTCGATGTTGTGTTCGATGACGACGATGGTGTTGCCCGCGTCGGCGAGGCGGTGCAGCACGGTGAGCAACTTTTCAACGTCGGCGAAGTGCAGGCCGGTCGTGGGTTCGTCGAGGATGTAGAGCGTGTGGCCGGTGGATCGCTTGCCCAGCTCGGTGGCGAGCTTGACGCGCTGCGCCTCGCCGCCGGAGAGGGTGGTGGACGCCTGTCCGAGTTGCACATAGCTGAGGCCGACGTCATTTAATGCCGTGAGCAGTCGCTTCACGTCGGGGAAGTTCTCGAAGAACGCGAGCGCATCTTCGACGGTCATGTCGAGCACGTCGGAGATGTTTTTGCCGCGGTAGGTGATTTCGAGCGTTTCGCGGTTGTAGCGTTTGCCTTTGCACACTTCGCATTCGACATAAACGTCGGGGAGGAAGTGCATCTCGATTTTTTTCGTGCCCTGCCCCTGGCAGGATTCGCAGCGGCCGCCCTTGACGTTGAAGGAGAATCGGCCGGGCTTGTAGCCGCGGATCTTGGATTCTTTCGTCTTGGTGAACAAGTCGCGGATGAGATCGAACACGCCGGTGTAGGTGGCAGGGTTAGAGCGCGGCGTTCGGCCGATGGGCGATTGATCGACATCAATAATGCGCTCGATGTTTTCAATGCCGTCGAGCTTGTCGTGTGCACCGGGCTTGTCGCGTGAGGCGAGCAACGCACGGCGGGCGGCGCGGAAGAGAATCTGATTAACGAGGGTGGACTTGCCCGAGCCGGACACGCCGGTGACGAGCACGAGGCCGCCGAGCGGGAAGTCGATGTCGACGTTTTTTAGATTGTTCTCGCGAGCGCCTTTGATGCTCAGCGGGTTGTCGTGGTTCAGCTCACGCCGTGGTTCGGGCACGACGATCTCAGTGCGGCCGCTGAGGTAGGCGGCGGTGAGCGATGTGCGGTGCTTCATGACCTGGGCAAGCGTGCCCTGGGCGACGACTTCGCCGCCGTGCCTGCCGGGGCCGGGGCCGATGTCGATCAGGTGGTCGGCTGCGCGGATGGTGTCTTCGTCGTGCTCGACGACGATGACGGTGTTGCCGATGTCGGTGAGGTGTCGGAGCGTAGCGATAAGTCGGTCGTTGTCGCGCTGGTGCAGTCCGATGGTTGGCTCGTCGAGCACGTAGCAGCAGCCGACGAGGCCCGAGCCGACTTGCGTGGCGAGTCGGATGCGTTGGCCCTCGCCGCCGGAGAGAGTGCCGGTCGCGCGGTTGAGGTTGAGGTAGCCGAGCCCGACGGAGAGCATGAAGCCGAGGCGGGCGCGGATTTCCTTGAGGATCGGCGCTGCGATGGTGGTGTGCTCTTTGTTGAGTTTGAGCGCGTCAAAGAACGCGCCGGCCTGCTCGATGGTCATCGAGGTGACGTCGTGAATGTTGTAATAGCCCTTTGACGCCCACGGCGTCACGCCGTGGGCGTCGCCCTCGATGAACACATGCAGCGCTTCGGTGCGCAGGCGGGCGCCGTGACATGTTTCGCAAGGTGCTTCGGAGAGGTAGTTGTGCAGGCGGGCCTTGACGAATTCGCTGTCGGTGTTTTCGAAGCGCCGCTGAAGGCTGGGCACGACGCCCTCGAAGTGCGCGTCATATTTCGCTTCATCGCGCGGCGACGTGCCGTGCATGAGGATGCGTGTCACGGCCTTGCCGAGCTTCTTGAACGGGGTCTGCGGGCTGACATCGAAATCGCGGCAGAACTGGCGGATGACGCGGTTGTAGTAGATGTTCATCCGCTTGCCGTTCTTCCGCCAGGCTTCGATCGCGCCGTCGGCCAGCGACAGCTCGCCGTTCGCGACGATCAACTCGGGGTCGAACTCAAGAATCGTGCCCAACCCGCCGCAACTCGGGCATGCGCCGTAAGGCGAGTTGAACGAGAACAGCCTCGGCTCAAGGTCTTCCAGACTGCATTCAGGATGCTCCGGGCAGGCGTACTTTTCGCTGAAGAGTTGATCCTGCCACGAACCGGCCTTCGCGTTGCCGGCCCCCGACGGTGGTTGAGAGCTGATGAGCACGAGGCCTTCGGCAAGCTTCAAGGCAAGCTCGACTGAGTCGGCGATGCGCGATCGCAGGCCCGATGGCTCGCCGTTGCCCTCGGCGGGGCCTTCTTCGCGGACGACGATGCGGTCGATCACGGCTTCGATGGTATGCGCCTGGTAGCGTGCTTTTTTCGTGGTGAAGGGCGTGCCGGCTTTGCTCTGGCTGATTTCGCGCAGGTCCATCACCTCGCCGTCGACGCGAGCGCGGACGAAGCCCTGGCGGGTCATGGCCTCGAAGACTTCTTTGTGGTGGCCTTTCTTGCCGCGGACCAGCGGGGCCATGACCATGAGCTTCGTACCCTCGGGCAGGCTGAGCACCTGGTCGACGATCTGCGTGGCCGACTGGCTGGCGATGGGCTGGCCGCAGGTCTTGCCCTTTTCGTCGACATGCCAGCAGCGAGGCTGGCCGACGCGAGCGAACAGCAGGCGGAGGTAGTCGTAGATCTCTGTCGTCGTCGCGACGGTGGAGCGCGGGTTGTGGCTGGCGGAGCGCTGCTCGATGGCGATCGTCGGCGGGAGGCCTTCGATCGATTCGACGTCGGGCTTTTGCAGTTGATCGAGAAACTGCCGCGCGTACGCCGACAGCGATTCGATGTACTTGCGCTGTCCCTCGGCGTAGATCGTGTCGAAGGCGAGGGTGGATTTGCCGCTGCCGGACAGCCCCGTGATGACCACGAGTTTGTCGCGCGGAATGTCAATGTCCATGCCCTTGAGGTTGTGCTCACGGGCATTGCGGATGGAGATCGTTGTCAGGGCCATGGCAGTCGTACGCAACCGGGGGTGGGGTAGGTCGGTTAGGGTTTCGTACGAGTATGATAGCCGATGAAATCAGCGGCAACAGGCCCGCCGGTTTAATCCGCGAATCGCCCTTCGTCTCACGGCCACACGACGACTTCGCGTTCGAGCTCGACGTCGAAACGCTCGCGAACCGTCTGCTGGACGTGGCTGATCACCGCGAGCACGTCGGCGGCGGTAGCGCCCTCGTCAGCGGCGATGAAATTGGCGTGCACCTCGGAAACGTGAGCCCGGCCGTGGCGGTAGCCCTTGAGCCCGGCCTGGTCGATGAGCTTGCCGGCCCCCGCGCCGTCGGCGGCCTCGGCGGGCGGATTCTTGAACGCGCAGCCGGCGGAGGCAGCGCCCATCGGCTGACTGTTTTTCTTGTAGAAGAAAATTTCCTTCACCCGCTTCATCAGCGTTTCAGGGTCGTCCTCTTCCAACGCGAACTCGACCTGAAGGATTAGCGGCGCGACGATGTTCGTCTTGCGATAGCTGAACACCAGGTCGGCGCGGTCGCGGTAGTAGACCTGTCCGTTGCCTGACATGACCTGCACTCGGCTGACGCTGGAGCCGATGTCGCCGTAGGCTCCCCCGGCGTTCATCCGAACCGCTCCGCCGACGCTCGCCGGGATGCCCGCCACGGTTTCCAGGCCGGCGAGCCCCTCCCGGGTCGAGTCGAGCACGAGCTTGAACAGGTCGGCCCCCGCACCGACGCGGAGCATCGTGCCCTCGCGCTCGACGTTCGTAAACGCCGGCTCACTGAGTTGCACGACCACGCCGGGCACGCCTTCATCGGACACGAGCAGGTTCGCACCGCTGCCGAGCACGCGCAGCGGCACGTTTGCCTCATGGCAACGGACCGCCAGTTCGCCGAGTTGGGCGATGGACGCGGGGGTGGCGAGCACCTCGGCGGGGCCGCCTACGCCGTACCACGTCTTCGGGCCCAGCGGCACGTTGCGTTCGTGGGCGATGTTGAGGTCTGCCAGCAGATCGTCGGTCACGAGCTTGGTCATTACGAGCAGGTCCTTTGGGCGGGCACGACAAGGAAGGGCATCTGAATTGCTATCGGCTGCCGGGACGTACCACGTTGAATCGCCTCGTTAACTTCGAAGCCACCGCGTCGATCACGTGAGCGTCCCATAGCCCCCGGCGGAAGCCGGGGTTTGCATGCCGAGGTCGTACGCGCCCCTGCTTCCCACTCCAAACCAACCCCCGGCTTCCGCCGGGGGCTACTGGGGACGAGCGAAATCTCAGTTGCGTGCGAGTCGGCAGTAGACCCAGCCGGTGATGACCGCGAGGAGGACGTTGCCGCTCCAGAGCAGGCCGAGGCCCATGTAGAGGTAGGCGGGGCTCGGGCGGGAGGTGGCGACGTTTTCGCCGGCGTAAATCAGCAGGATCGTGATGATCGCGAGCAGGAAGCTCCAGAAGTAGACCACCAGCGTCATCTGCCCCTTGAGGTGGATGCTGAGCACCGAGCCGAGCACGGTGAGCAGCAGGCAGGCCACCGCCGAGGCGGCGCGGTCGTGGATGAGCGCGGTGATCTGGTACATCAGCCGAACGGTGCGGTTTTGCAGATTGTCCGAGGCGGTTTCGACGCCGGGCGCGTCACGGTAGCCGGGCTGGCGGGCGAGGTTGATCAGCGGTTCGAGGCCGATCTGTCGCGGGTCGTCTGCCAGTACGGGCTCGGGCCAGAGCAGGCGTGGCAGCGTCATGGCCGAGTGTTCCGTACTTCGGCCGCCCAGCCGGGCGTCGTACACGCGAACCTCGGTGAGCTCGACGCGCAGGTTCGGATCGCGCTCGGGCGAGATCTGCTCGACGCCGAGCGTGGCCTGCTGCGCTTCGTATCGGCGGGTGGGCGCCCACACGCCGCCGGGCTCGTAGGCGGGCGCGAACTCGACGGTGACTGGATCGTCGCCGTCGGCTCGCATGCGGATTGTCGTGCCGCCGGGCCGCACGTCGGGGGCGCGGAGGGCGAAGTACCCGCCGTAGCCGGTGGAGGCGAGGATGACGGTGTTGCCCGTGTGGTCGTTTTCGAGCGAGCTGCGGACCAGTTGGCGCAGTCGTTCACCCGAGAGAGCGTTGATGAGGCTGTCGCGCTCTTCGCGGACGCGGTCGTAGAGGGCGGGCTGCTGCTCGATCTGTCGCAGCTGCGGCAGGGAGAACATCTTCGGGCGATCGCGGAAGGGGTTGGGCAGCTTGAGCGGGCCGATGTTGACCGCCTCGTCTTCGCCGAGCGTACCGCGTGTCGGGTCGAAGTAGCGGGCGTCGCGCAGGGCGATCGTCGCCCAACTCTGGTCGGACTGATGGAAGAGGAGGATGTTGGCCCGCTGTGCGGTGATGTCCATGCGCAGTCGGCTGGCGTGGTCGAGCTGCCCCACCGCGACGCCGGCGAGCTCGATAAGGCGCGTCGGCTGGATGTCCGCTTCGGGCAACACGGGCGGCGGGCGCTCGCCGGCGCGGTCGGCGAAGACGACCAGATCGCGATCGGGAAAGCGGTCAAACGCCTTGCCGGAGTTCAGGTCGTTGACCAGCAGGGTGACGATGTCGTGCTCGATGGTCTGGCGAGCCTGGGCGTAGAAGTAGGGAATGACGTAGTTGGCGGTGAAAAACAGGCCCATCGTCATCGCGACGCCGAGGATGATCGGCGGCAGGAGCACCGAGCGGTAGCTGAGCCCGCTGGCGGAGCAGGCGAGCACTTCGTTGTCCGCCGCCATGCGGATAAACGTCAGCGTACTGGCAAACGCGGCCGCGAAGGGCAGGGCGAACACGATCATCGTCGGCGCGGAGAAGCCCACGAACCGCACCAGCGCCGCCGGGCTCAGCAACCCCTCCGACAACGGCTTGACCGCCGCGGCGAAGCTGATGACCGTCACCAGCACAGCCGTGGTGATCGCCAGCAGCTTCAACAGCTCAACGAGGATGTAACGGTACAACGTCCAGGGCATGGCAAGGTGGCCAGTTTATCTACTTACTGCCGAACACGCGGAGAAGTTTCGCGTTTCTGGCTTCGACGTTCGAGTTTCACGATTCTGGTTTCGAGTTTGTAGGGCAGGGCTTGCCCTGCCGTTGTCATGGCACGCGACCAAGGCAGGGCGAGCCCTGCCCTACTTTGGCGCGGTTGGCTCGATTGGCTCGGCAAGGTGGTGGTGGAAGGTTTGGGTCAGCGCGGCTTTGACTTCGGCCATGGGCGGTGTGGCGTCGGCGAGCAGTTGGTGGAGGCTGGTGACGGGTCGACCGACCAGGCCGCAGGGGACGATGGTGGCGAAGTGGTCGAGGTTGGCGGTGACGTTCAGGGCGAGGCCGTGCATGGTGACGTGCTTGCGGATGCGGACGCCGAGGGCGCAGATTTTGGCCTCCATGGGCGGGGGTGGGGCTTGGGGCTTGGGGGTTGTGGGGACCCATACGCCGGTGTCGCCGGGGACGCGGTGGGCGGCGATGTTGAAGCGAAGCAGCGTGTCGATGACAATCTGTTCGAGCAGCCGCATGTATCGGCTGAGATTCAGGTTGTATCGCTGAAGCGGGAGGATGGGGTAGGCGACCAGTTGCCCCGGGCCGTGGTAGGTGATGTCGCCGCCGCGGTCGGTTTCCTGCACGTCGATGCCCATGGCCGCCAGACGGTCGGGCGAGGCGAGCAGGTGCTCGCGGGCCGACTTTCGCCGACTTATCGTGATCACCGGATCATGTTCCAGCAGCAGCAACGTCGGGGGGGCGTCGCCCGCGATGACCGCCTCATTCAGCTCGCGCTGCAGCGAAAGCGCCTCGGCGTAGCTGATCTGCCCGAGGTCGCGCACCTGCATCGAAGTTGGACCGGCGTCGCATGTCATGAGCGAAACCCTATCATAGCTGCACAAATTGGCAGCCAGCCCCAGGCCCCCGGAGTGCACCCTTGCCCGACATCCACCCGACCGCTCATGTTGACCCACAGGCCCAACTCGCTGACGACGTGGTCGTCGGCCCAGGCTGCGTGCTCAACGGCGACGTCCGCCTCGGTGCGGGCACGCGCCTCGTCGCAGGCGTCTACATCCAGGGCCCGTTCATCGCAGGCGAACGCAACATCATCTACCCCGGCGCCTGCCTCGGCTATCCGGGGCAGGACCTCAAGTACAACCCCGACCACCCCGGCGCGGGCGTCCGCCTCGGCGATGACAACATCATCCGCGAACACGTCACCATCCACCGCGCCACCAACGACGACCACCCCACCACCATCGGCAACCACGCCTTCTTCATGGTCCACGCACACGTCGGCCACGACTGCCGCGTCGACGACCATGTCATGATCGTCAACGGCTCGATGCTCGGCGGACACGTCGAAGTCCACGACCACGCCATCATCTCAGGCAACGTCGGCGTCCACCAGTTCTCCCGCATCGGCCGCCTGACCATGATCGCAGGCAACACCGGCATCTCACACGACATCCCCCCCTTCTGCACCGTCTCACACCGCAAACGCGTCGGCGGACTCAACATCGTCGGCCTCCGACGGGCGGGCCTCCGCGAACACGTCGCGCCGCTCCGCGAAGCCTTCCGCATCTTCTACCGACAGGGTCACACCAAACCCGTCGCCATCGAAAAAATCGAGATGACAATCGCCGACGATCCGCTCGTCCGCGAGTTCGCCGACTTCATCAAAGCCAGCAAACGCGGCATCACGCCCTACGGCTACTGGCGGAAAGACGACCCGGAACTGCAGTAGTCGGCCGCGCTGCCCGCTCACCCTCAAGCCGATCCAGCGCCGCCGCCGTCCATGCCGCCACACCCCACACCGCCGCCACCACCGCCACCCCCGCGAACACCGCCACCAACGGTTCCACCGGATAGCGATAGCGGTAAAACCACGGAAACGTCACCGCGTAAGGCAACGCAAACACCGCCACCCACGCCACCATCAACCACACCCGCGCATCCCACCGCACGAGCAGCAGCCCCGCCAGCGCCAGCACCATGACCGCCCCCGGCAGCCGCCAGTTGCTCCAGAAAAACCCCGTCAACTTCCGCACGCTCAGCTCGGCCGTCAGCAGCGGATAGCTGAGCATGAACCGCTTGCTCTGCGCGGTGTACAGCGCGTCTCGCTGCGCTTCGTTCATCGTCGCATACTCAGGCGGCGCTTCCTGCTCCACCACCGCCCGGGCATGGGCCGTCAATTCAGCCCGAGCCTGCTCGTCACGACGCACGCGATCCAGCGCCTCCGCCAGCGACGCGGCACGCCAAGGCGGCGCGGCCGTCGGTGCGTCTGTAAACCGCACGCCCGGCCGATAGGTCTGCACCACCATCGGATTGCCCATGTGCACGATCTGCCCCAGCCCATTGCGCACCGGTACCAGCTCGCCGAACGTCGCGTAGTTCCGCAATGTCCAAGGCGACACCACCAGCACCGTCGCCGCCGCCAGCGCAAACGCCGGCCGCCACGCCCACCGACTGCGATCGCCATCGCCTCGCTCACCCGCTCGCCCCCCGCCCCACCCACGCCACAGCAACACCACCGCCGCCGCGGGCGCGAGCAGCTGCGTTCCCGCATACACCAGCGCCGTCACCCCCAGCAGCGCCCCCCACACCGCCGCCCGCCGAACGCTCGGCCGATCCATGCACCACAACCCCATCAACGCCGACAACGTCACCAGCAACCCCGCCGCCGCCGCGCTGCCGACCTGCCCCGTGCCCATCACATGCGAATGCGGCAGCAGCGTCAGCACCGCCGCCCCCGCCAGCCCCACCGTCGGCGTGAACAGCCGACGCCCCAGCACATACACCAGCACACACGTCGCCCGCACCGCGAGCACCTGCCCCACCATCACCACCAGCAACCCGCCTTCGCCCAGCAACCGCAGCCACAACGCCACCCACGCCGGATACAGCGGCGCTTGCCAGGCCGTCGCAAAATACTGCTCCGGGTCCCCCGTCTCGTGAGCAAACAACCACTGATGATTGCCAGGGAAGCTGAACCCATGCCCGCCTGCAAGTCCGCGGGCGATCCACTCCACCTCGTAGCCCCGCACGTACATCCACCGTCCGCTGAGCACCCATAGGTCTGCCAGCGTAGCCAGCGCCACCAGCACAACCACCCACGCCAACGGCGAGCGCGTCCACTTCGTCAACAACCCAATCATCAACACACCCCACAACGCCCACGCCGGGGGTTCTAGCGTGCGCAGCCGCGCCCGGTCAAGCATCACCCACGTTTAGCGCCCGCCCCGGAGGGCGCGCCACCGCTCCGCCCAACAAAAACCCCCGGCGATTCGCCGGGGGCTGTTCATGCAAGCATCACTTTGTCATCGCCACGACCGTGCGTTTCACCGCACGATGCGTGCACCGCCGCCGGCGGCGACGTGCTCGAGTTCTTTGAGCGTGATCTGGCTGGTGTCGCCGCGTGTGCTCTGCAGCAGTGCACCGTGGGCCGTGCCCAGGTTCACCGCTTCCTGCGGGCTCTTGCCAGCGAGGAACGCGTAGGCGAAGCCCGATGCGAAGCCGTCGCCGCCGCCGACGCGGTCTTCGAGGATCAGCCGTTCAAAGTCCGGGCCGTGATAGAACTTGTCGTCTTCCGCCCAGTACAGGATGGCGGACCAGTTGTTTTCGCTGGCCGAGACGACTTCGCGCAAGGTCGTGCCGATGACCTTGAGGTTCGGGTAGTCTTTCGCGACCTGGCGGACCATCTTTTTGTAGCTTTCGATGGGCAATTCTTTGAGGTTTTCGTCCGTGCCCTCGATCTCGTAGCCGAGCACTTTCTGGAAATCTTCCTCGTTGCCGATGAGGCAGTCGATGTACTGCACGAGAGGCTTCGTGGTCTTGATCGCTTCTTCGCTGGACCACAGCTTGCCGCGGAAGTTCAGGTCGTAGGAGACGATCGTGCCCGCATCGTGTGCGGCCTTGAGCGCCTCCGCCGCGACCTGGCGGGTCGAGTCGCTGAGGCAGGTGAAGATGCCGCCGGAGTGCAGCCAGCGAACGCCGCGGTCTTTGAACAGCTTTTTCCAGTCGACATCGCCGGGCTTCATCTTGCTTGTCGCCGAGTGGCCGCGGTCGTATAGCGTCACCGCCGACCGCGGGCCCACGCCCACCTCGGTGAAGTTCAGCCCGATGCGGGCGTCCCGGCCGACGCCGTCGTAAGGCAGCGTCACCACATGCTGCGTATCCAGATTCTGCGAATTGGCGTGGTTGAGGATGATCTTGCCCACCGGGTTGTCCACCAGCCCGCCGACCCACCCGGTCCGCAGCCCCAGCCGCGACAGCGCGTAGGCGACGTTGTACTCGCCCCCGCCGACCCACACCTCCATGAGGTTGGCGAACTCGATACGCCCCGCCCCAGGCGGGCTCAGACGCACCATGCACTCACCAAGCGACACCAGGTCCAGTTCACAGTCCGATGCATTGCGAATGTTCAGCGCCATCTTCCTACGGCCTCCTTCGGGCACAAGTTGTAAAAGGGGGAAATCGACCCGTCATTGTGCCGATTCGCCGCATCCCGTCAAAACGCCCCCGAAACCTTGCCACTCCTGACAAACCTTATTCCACCACCTTTCGGCACCGCCCCGCCCCGAATGTGGAAAACTTGTGAACCTCTCTAATTTTTTAGCGACCCTTCGCCCCCTGACAGCGTATTAATTTAACCTGCGTTTTAGTATTGGCTTAATAACCGCCGAACCTCCCGCAGACTCGTCTGACGGAGGTGAAAAGCGGGTAAAAGCAGGTGGATTCGAGCGGATTGCCGCCCCCCCGGCTTGACGGGAGAGCGGGGTCCAGATACATTGGCTCTTCGCGTTGAACGAGGGCCGTCCCAGACGGCAACTCACCCCCTGCAAAAAAATGTCGCGAAAGCGGCTCACAGGGTTGACACCGAAAATAAGGTGTCTACGATACGCGGCCCTCACAACGGCGGGCAACCGCAACGGAGTGAGGCCGGCCCGATAAGGCCGACCGGCGTTTTGTTTGAAGCCGGCTGATCTTTGACATGTGAACAGTTGGGAGCACGCGAGGATGTGCTCGCACTCCACCGTTTTCACAGATGGTGGGTGCGTAAAATCCACATCGCCGGTTTTCACAGCCCGGCGATTGGTTAGCATCCTTGTGAAGATTGGAATTGCCCAAATTAAACCAATCGATGGATGAGAGCCTACTAAAACTCCGTGGATCTTAGCCGACCACGGAGGCGGCCATGAAAGCAGCTTGCTGTTTTGATGGTCGTGACCGGCCTCGACGTAAGTCGAGGTAACAGGTCAACCTTCTATTGAAAGAGACGGGTCGCTTGCGGCCCGAATCACCAATACTCAATTGAAGAGTTTGATCCTGGCTCAGATTGAACGCTGGCGGCATGGTTAAAGCATGCAAGTCGAACGCGAAACTGGCTTCGGCCAGGAGTAGAGTGGCGAACGGGCGAGTAATGCGTTTCTAACGTGCCCCGAGGCCAGGGATAGCCCAGGGAAACCTGGATTAATACCTGATGATCCCACTAAGCCGCATGGCTCTGTGGGCAAAGTTCCGGCGCCTTGGGATCGGGAAACGTCCTATCAGCTTGTTGGTAAGGTAACGGCTTACCAAGGCTAAGACGGGTAGCGGGTGTGAGAGCATGACCCGCCGCATCGGGACTGAGACACTGCCCGGACTCCTACGGGAGGCTGCAGCAACGAATATTCCCCAATGAGCGAAAGCTTGAGGGAGCAATGCCGCGTGAAGGATGAAGCTCCTCGGAGTGTAAACTTCTGTCAGGAACTAGAAAGATATGATCGGTTCCAAAGGAAGGGCCGGCTAACTTCGTGCCAGCAGCCGCGGTAATACGAAGGGCCCGAGCGTTAATCGGAATCACTGGGCTTAAAGGGTGCGCAGGCGGACCTGTAAGTGTCTTGTGAAATCCCACGGCTCAACCGTGGAATTGCTTGGCAAACTACAGGTCTTGAGCCCGACAGAGGTCGTCGGAACGCTAGGTGGAGCGGTGAAATGCGTAGATATCTAGCGGAACGCCAAAGGTGAAGACAGGCGACTGGGTCGGCGCTGACGCTCAGGCACGAAAGCATGGGTAGCGAACGGGATTAGATACCCCGGTAGTCCATGCCCTAAACGATGTGTGCTAGGTCGAGGAGGTTTTGACGCCATCTCGGCCGCAGCGAAAGCATTAAGCACACCGCCTGGGGAGTACGGTCGCAAGGCTAAAACTCAAAGGAATTGACGGGGGCTCACACAAGCGGTGGAGCATGTGGCTTAATTCGAAGCAACGCGAAGAACCTTATCCAGGGCTTGACATGTACGGATTAGCTTCCCGAAAAGGAAGTGACGCGCTTGCGTGGAACGTACACAGGTGCTGCATGGCTGTCGTCAGCTCGTGCTGTGAAGTGTCGGGTTAAGTCCCTTAACGAGCGAAACCCTTGCCGTTAGTTGCTAACAGGTTATGCTGAGGACTCTAACGGGACTGCCGGTGTCAAACCGGAGGAAGGTGGGGACGACGTCAAGTCATCATGGCCTTTATGCCCTGGGCTGCACACGTGCTACAATGGTACGGACAAAGCGAAGCGATACCGTAAGGTGGAGCAAATCGCAAAAACCGTGCCCCAGTTCGGATTGTGGTCTGCAACTCGACCACATGAAGGTGGAATCGCTAGTAATCGCGGATCAGCAATGCCGCGGTGAATGTGTTCCTGAGCCTTGTACACACCGCCCGTCACGTCATGGAAGCCGGGAGCACCCGAAGTCGCCACGATTCAGTGGTGCCGACGGTGAGCTCGGTGACTGGGACGAAGTCGTAACAAGGTAGCCGTAGGGGAACCTGCGGCTGGATCACCTCCTTTCTAAGGGATTACTTAGAACACGTAACGCCGGATCGTTTTCACGAACGAATTAACCCCGGTCAGGAGAGAGATCTCTAACGTGTCCGTCAACACAACCTCGTGCCCAACGTTGAATCTTCCATTAAGAGCCAAGGGCGGCTTGGAAAATTTAGCACCGGGTAATAACGGCGTGGTAACACGGCGTGAAGTGCTCACAACCCAACTGTTCACATGTCAACGATCACCGGCTGATCATGACTTTACGAAAGCCCCATGCACACGCATGGGGCTTTTTTATTTGATCAACGCGACTCCCAGCTTCATGTAATTCCCGTTGACGCGACACAACCAACGCGTCTACTATGCCTTTCGCCAACTGCAAACACTCCTTTGCCAAACGAAACGAGCCGTTCTACATGAGTCAACGCGATTCCGATTCGTCCAGACAGACGCCGCAGACCGACTGGTCCAGACGCGGCGCACAGATCCTCGCCGTCGTCGCCATCCTTGTGCTCATCTTTGTCGGCTGGAACCTCGGCCAGTCCGGGCCCACTCCCCAACGCCACGACAATACCGGCCACGAAGCCTCCACCTTTCCCGGGGGCGAAACACCCGAACCCTACTACCACGACGAAGAAAACAATCGCTACTGGCACGAAACCGCCCCCGGCCACGGCCACTGGCACCAGGGCCCCCCGCCCCCCGAGCAGATGCGCGACTGACCATTGCCGCTTTCCTCGCTCGCTGTCGCCTTTTTCCCAACCTTTCACGTTTCTCCCAAGGGGCCATCTTTGTCACGCACCACCAAGCGCAAACTCGCCGGCACCGGCCTCGCCGACCGCGATCCCTGGCTGGAGCCGCATCGCGAAAAGCTCCACCAACGCTATCAACACCTCCAGCGCCGCCTCGAACAGCTCGGCGGGATGAACAATATCCGCGACGAAGTCAGCAAGGGTCATACCTACTTCGGCCTCAACCGCGGCGAGCATGAAGGCAAGCCCGGCGTCTGGTATCGCGAGTGGGCGCCCGGCGCACAACATCTCGCCCTCATCGGCGATTTCAACAACTGGGACCGCGACGCCAACCCGATGCAGCGCGACGAATACGGCGTCTGGCATCTTTTTCTGCCTGACAGCGAATACGCTGACCGCCTCACCCACGAAAGCCTGCTCAAGGTCCACGTCGTCTCCGAGGCCGGCGAGCACGACCGCATCCCCGCCTACGTCCGCCGTGTCATCCAGGACCCCGAAACGCACGGCTTCACCGCCCAATACTGGCAACCGCCCACCCCCTACCGCTTCAAAAACAAAACCCCCAAGCTCGACGCCGGCCTGCGCATCTACGAAGCACATATCGGCATGGCCACCGAAGAATCACGCGTCGGCTCGTTCAACGAATTCACAGAAAACGTCCTGCCCCGCATCGCCAACCTCGGCTACAACGCCATCCAGCTCATGGCGATCCAGGAGCACCCCTACTACGGCTCGTTCGGCTACCACGTCTCCAGCTTCTTCGCGGTCTCGTCACGATTCGGCACGCCAGACGACCTGAAAAAACTCATCGACACCGCACACGGCCTTGGCATCCGCGTCCTGCTCGACGTCGTCCATTCCCACGCCGTCAAAAACATCAACGAAGGGCTCAACCGCTTCGACGGCACGGACCACCAGTATTTCCACGGCGGGCCGCGCGGTGAACACCCCGCATGGGACTCCAAGCTCTTCGACTACAACAAGTACGAAGTCAATCGATTCCTCCTTTCCAACGTCCGCTACTGGCTCGACGAATTCAAGTTCGATGGCTTCCGCTTCGACGGCGTCACGAGCATGATTTACCTCGACCACGGCCTCGGCGCTGACTTCAACAGCTACGACGACTACTTCGGCGACAACATCGACGACGACGCTGTCGCTTACCTCCAGATCGCCAACCAGCTCGCCCAGAAGCTGCGCCCCGACGTCATCACCATCTCTGAAGACGTCTCCGGCATGGTGGGCATGGCTCGCCCCGTCAAAGAAGGCGGCCTCGGCTTCGACTACCGCCTGGCCATGGGCGTGCCCGACAACTGGATCAAGCTGCTGAAAGAAAAGCAGGATGAGGACTGGAATCTCAACCAGATTTACCACATCCTCATGAACCGCCGACACGACGAAAAACACGTCGGCTACGCGGAAAGTCATGACCAGGCACTCGTCGGCGACAAGACGATCGCCTTCTGGCTCATGGACAAAGAGATGTACTGGCATATGGGCAAGGCCAGCGACAACATCGTCATCGACCGCGGCATCGCGCTGCACAAGATCATCCGCTTGCTGAGCTTTTCCCTCGCCGGCGAAGCCTGGCTGAATTTCATCGGCAACGAGTTCGGCCACCCCGAGTGGGTCGACTTCCCCCGCGAAGGCAACGGCTTTTCCTACCAGCATGCCCGCCGGCAGTGGTCGCTCGCGGACAATGAAGAGCTGCGCTATAGCGACCTCAACGAATTCGATCGTGCGATGCAGCAGCTCGACAAGCAGTTCGCCATCCTGCCTGACAAGTTCATCGAACAGCTCGCTGTCAACGAAGACGACAAAGTCCTCATTTATCGTCGCGGCCCGCTGGTGTTCGCGGTGAATCTGCATCCGACGCGGTCGTACACAGACTACCGCATCCCCGTGCCCGACTCGGCCGACTACAAGCTCGTGCTCGACACGGATGCGTCAGCCTTCGGCGGCCATGCTCGCCTCCAAGCCGACGCGGTCTATCCGAAGCAGGACGTCGAGATGTTCGGCCGATCGCAGTCGGTCCAACTCTATCTGCCGACCCGCACCGCCCAGGTGATCGCCCCGGTGACCTGAGGATCGTCCCTCCCAAAAAAAGAAGCCCACGGATTCAAGCCGTGGGCTTCGTCGTTCACACACACGATCAATCACATCACGCCGCGCGCGATCGCTCGTAGGCCTGGCGTACCTTGTCGCGGTCGCGCGACCAGTCGCCGATGTTGCGACGCTCGAACGCTTCGCGGGCTTCCGGCTCAATTGTCTCAAACGCTCGGCCGCTGTAACGCGTATCGTTCGCCAGTTCCTTGCCGAACTGATACGCCTGGTCCGACGCGCCCTCGCCGACCCCACCGCCTTCGATTTCCGCCTCAGTTCGGCGGACCGTGTCCTCCACCGTCTCCGTGTGCTTCTTCTTATCTTTGTCCAGCACGATCTCCTCACGCGTGCGAGCTTCCTTTTCGACCACGGGCTCTTCGCGCGTTTCTTCCGCTTCGATCGTTCGTTCGCGGAACGCATCTTTACCAGCCGGCTTGTCCACCTCCCGGCGATGCACGTCGACATTCTCGTCCGTCAACTCCACATCCTTCTGCACCGGATGCTCCGTCACACGCGTGTAGACGCGCACACCACCCTTGGTCACGCGACGCTTGCCCACGCGAAGCTCTTCCTCGGGCAGCGGCACGCTCTGTTCGCCCTGCTCCTTGCTCTGCTGTTTGTGTTTGCCCGTCTGTTGTTGACCCTGTCCGGACGGCGGCGAGCCGGCCCAGCCTTCCTGACGCCAACGCTCCGCTTCAACATCCACATCCATCGGCCGATGGCGTTCGATAATGTCCACCGCGGCCTGTTCGCGGTCTTCGCTCGTATTCACTGACACGATCGTCCCGCCTCGCCGCGAGCCTTCCTCGTAATAGGAGGCTTCCTCCATGCCGAGCATTTCCTTGACCTGGTCCCAGAAGCTCGGCTCTTCCGCCGCTCGGCCCGCTTCGCCGCCTTGCTGCGACAGCGTCACTTCGCTGCGGTCAAAGCCGGCCTGCAACAATTCGTCGCGCACGGTCCGGGCACGGTCGGCCGAGTCAAACAATCCAATAATGTTAATCGCCATGGTCTTCTGCTCCCGCTCGACAGCGCCAGAGCGCCGCCGGGCCGTTCGGGGTTAATGGTCGTGTTCCGGACGCGAGGCCGACCGTTCGCCGTCGCCGGGCGATCGCTCGCCCCGGTCGTCCTCGCGATGTACATGCGCCTGTTCGCGGCGCAACGTCACCTCCTGCGGCTGGTGTGACTGCGTCTGCTCGCGGATCAAACGAACCTCTTCGCGCAGCATCAGTTTCTTGTTCACTTCCACCACTTCTTCCACCACCGGCACGATCAACACGCCTTCCTCTTCCCGCACGCTCGGCGGGCTTTCCACCTCGCGATTGATCGGCACACGTTCAACGCGCACCACATCCTGTCGTAGCGGTACGTCCACCGTTTCTTCCCGCTCCTCCACACTCACATGCACGCGAACCTTGCCCTCGACCCGCCGTTTGCCGACGTGTAGCCGTTCCTCTGCCAGTTCGATGCGCTGCTGATCGCGTTCGCCGTGCGGTTCGCCTGCCAACGTTGACGATGGCTCGTCCGCCATGCCCAATCGGTACGTGCCGTCCGCCTGCCGACGAAGCTCGTGCGGGTGCACACTCAACTGCCCGCCGCGGTCGAGTCGCACCATCACCCGATCGTCAGCCGGCCGCTGGCCGACGTGCTCGGCGACGATGCGCCCTCGCATGTTGCCTCGGCCGACCACGATAATGGGATCATGCTGCGTCATGGCAGTTCACCTGAAGACGTCAAACAACCTGATGGCTGCTTTGAGAAGTCTAGGACAACGCCACCACCCGAAGGTTTCACCTTTCGCCGTGGTATGGCTGGTTTTGGACCGGGTGAACACCCCACCCGCGATGGGGTTTTCCAAATCAATTGCAGACATGGACGCTAACTCGACAACGCGTTTCACACTTGCAACATTTAGCCGCGGTGCTCGCACCGCGTTCTTCGGCTCTGTGGACCAAACGCGCGGGCCAAGGCCCGCGGCTAAATGAGGGGGCGGGATCAAAGCCGCGTTGTCGTGCTAAACGTCGTGCTTACCCGCGCAGCGCCCGTCGGCTGCGCTCCGCCTGTTCGTCGGCGTCACGCCTGGCAATGATCGCTTCGAACAGCGGCACGTCTTCCCGCCGCGTCAGCTTCATGTTGCCGGCGTCGCCCTCGACGACGTACACCCGCTCGCCCAATGCTTCGACGAGGCTCGCGTCGTCCGTCACGCCGGCCGGGTCGAGCTTGCCGTCGATGATCGGCGCGTAGGCCCGCCGGAGGAGGTCGACCGTAAAAACCTGCGGCGTCTGCACCGCGACAAGCCCCGCCCGTGGCACGGTCTCAACGACCTGTTGCAAGGTGGGCTGCGTCGGCTTGCCAACATCGCCGAAGATCGCGTCCAACGGGTCGGCCTCCGGCTCGTCATCGACCGCCGCCGCCTCAACACGCTTGAGCGTGCTCGTCACCGCCAGCCCCGGCACGACGGCGTCATGCTTCGCCGCGGCGGTGAAGATGCGATCAATCAGCGCATCGCTGGCCATCGGCCGAGCCGCGTCGTGCACCGCAACATGCGTGCAATGGGCCGGCACTTCCGCCAGCGCTTTCGTGACCGTCTCCCACCGCTCGACCGTGCCGCCGGGCACGATCCGCACGCCATGAAACCGCAGCGTATCGCCCCACCGCGCTGTGAACGCGTCCACCTTGTCTGGTGCGACCGCCAGCAACACGTCACTGACCTCGTCCCGTCGCAGGAACAGGTCGATCGACCGCAAGAACACCGGCTTACCCGCCAATTCCAGCTCGACCTTCGAAGCTTGCCCGGCCTGCGTGTCGTCGTTAAACCGTCGGCCCGCCCCCGCGGCCGGAAGTATGACTGCCGTTTTCATGGAGACTCCATCTCGGACAACGTTGGCTGTACCGCGCGGCGGCGGAAGCGGCGCGCTGCGTCACTGATTTTCGCTGAAGGATTTTAACGAATGATGATGACGTAGGGCATCAGCGTCACCGCCGGCTCGTCGCGCAACAGCATGAGCCCCTGCATCACCGACTGCACCGAGCCCCACGCCTCGGGGCCGAGCAGTTGCTGGCCGAGTCGCATTAGCGCGGCCTGCTGCGTCGGCGCGGTCACGCCGAACAGATCGTCGATGAACTGGCCAAGGCTCATCGGCGGCGGCAGGTGAATGATGTCGTACTGCCCTTCGTCGAGCCCGGCCCGTTGCGCAGCGGCGGCGATGGCGTCGCCGAGCCCGCCAAGCTCGTCAGCCAGGCCGTTGTCGACCGACTGTCGACCCGTGAACAGCCGACCTTCCGCGACCGCTTCGACGTCGGCCAGGCGATCGCCCCGGCCGATCTCAACGCGGTCGATGAACTGATCGTAGATCCGCTCCAGCCCCGATCGCACCGCGTCGCGCTGCTCATCGGTAAACGGCTCGACACTATTGAACATGTCCGCCAACGGCCCGCGACTGCGGCGGTGCACGTCCAGCCCCACTTTTTCATAGAGATCGCCGAGCACGATCTTGCCGCCGACCACACCGATCGAGCCGAGGATTGATTGCGGCGCAACGTATACCTCGTCCGCACCGGCGGCGATGTAGTAACCGCCCGACGCGGCGAGACCGTCGATGCTGGCGAACACAGGCTTATGCTCGGCCAGGTCGCGCATCGCCTGCCAGATCACCTCGCTGGCCAGCGCCGAGCCGCCGGGCGAGTTGATGTGCACCACGGCCGCCTTAATGTCGTCGTTGTCTCGAATTTCGCCAAGTGTTTTGACAATCGTTCGGCTACCGATCGCGTCAGAGCTGAACAGGCCGCTGCCATAGCTCGACTCGCCGCTGGTCACCGGGCCCACGGCTCGCACGACGGCGATCGCGTCGCGACGCGTCGTTGGCCGACGCTCTTGAAGCAACATGCGGAAGAACGCGAACGGGTTGTCTGCCTGTCGCGACGTCTGCGACCGCCGACCCATGAGGTCGTCGTAAGCGAACTGCTCGCCGAACTGCGCTTCGGTGACGTCGAGCAGGTCGCGGTCGGTCAGGCGGTCAACCACGCCGCGTTCGACGTAGTCGCGGTCGGACAGCGCCCACGAGTCACGGAGGATCGCTTCGACCTCATCGCGATCCAACTCGCGGCCGGTCGCGATGCGATCAAGCAACTGGTCGTAAAGGTCGTCGAGCAGCGAACTGATGTTTTCATCCCACGCTTCACTGGGCGCCTGGCGGGTGAGCGGCTCGTCCGCGCCTTTGAACTGGCCGACCTGCATCACGTCGGCCTTGACGCCGACCTTGTCCAGCAGGCCGGCGAGGTAGATCTCTTCCATCGACAGGCCGGACAACTCGACCGCGCCGCGATGCTGCAACAACACCATGTCCGCCTGCGCAGCGAGCAGGTAGTCGAGCATCGTGTAGGACTCGGCAAAGGTGAGCACCTGCTTACCCGCTTCACGCACGCGACGAATGCCCTGGCTGATCGCATTGATCTGCGTCAGCGACAGTTCGGGGCGGTCGAAGTAGATCACCAGTCCCTGGTAGTTGTCTTGCGTGGTGACGCGTTCGAGTTGACGAAGCACGCGTTGGAGCGATGGGCCTGCTTCATCTTCGCCAACCCAGGCGAATGGCGGCGGGCCGTCACGCAGTTGGCCGGACAGTTCCAGCCAGCCGACCAGTTCTCGACTTTGCACTGCCTCGGGCGCTTCGTCGGGCGCTGCCTCAGGCACGGCGTCCGGTGCAGGTGCGTCGGGAGCGTCGTCGGCAAACGTCGGCGTAAACGCGAGCAGGCACAAGGCGAGCCATGCCAATGAACCGGACAGACGGCGGACGCTCGGGCGTGGGTAGGCAAAGTGGTATGTCATCATGTTCGCAATCCCATGGTGCTTGCGGGCGAAATTGGTCCGGCAGGTCAACGGTTGTACAGCCGACGGAAGCTCATACAAGCATAAGCGCGACGGCATGATCTGTCGCGTGTTTTATTGTGACGAGTGCGCTCCCACCTGCGTGCGGGAGAGCGAGGAAGAGCGCGGTGCGAGCACCGCGGCTAAATGTTGCACGTCTCAATCCGTGTTGCCGTCATAGGGCGGCGCATAAAACAGGGCCCGCGACGTGTGTCGCGGGCCCTGAGTCAATGTGTCATGCTTTGCGATCAAGCGGCATCGCTGCGTGTCAGCGACTCACGCGCTTGATGCTGCAACCTCGGCTGACCGTATCGGTCACTTCGATTTCTTCGCCGGCGAGCAGTGCGTCGAGGGCATCGACGAGATACTGATCTTCACCCTGGCCGACGTCGGCGAGGGCGACGGGGGTGGTTTCGGGGTGGCCCTTGTAGCGAAGGGTCTGCTCTTCATCGATGATGAAGATGTGCGGCGTCGTGCGAGCGCCGTAGATGTCAGCGATTTCGTTACCTTCATCCTTGAGCGTGGGGTAAGGCACGTCCCATTGTTCGACGTACTCGCGGATGGCTTCGACCGGCTCGGTGTGGTTGGAGTTGATGCTGAGGAAGACGATGCGCTGATTGCCTTCGTCATCGGTGTGCGACTGGTAGTCGCGGTAGATGCCCGACAGGATCGTCTGATACTGGTCAATCTCCCACGGGCATTCGATGCCCTGCCAATGAAGCACGACGATCTGCCCTTCGTAGTCGCTGAGGCTGTGATGTTCGCCGTCGAGGTCAGGCAGTTCGAATTGCGGTGCGCTTTCGCCGACGACGGCCTTGGGTCCGTCTTCCGCGAAGGCGGGCGCTGCGCTGAAGGCCAGCGCGGTTGCTGCTGCGATTGCTGTGAGGCCTGTCCATGTCTTGGTCTTGCTTAGCATTGCCGAGATCTCCTTGGCTGCATGGCTGCCGAAGCAACCTTGTTCTGAAATCGTCGACCGTAACAATACGGCCGACATCAACACGAGAGTGGTGGGAACGCCCCGCCTGTCTGTAATGGCCAACCCGCGCCCGCCGAGCGTTATTCCGGACTTTGCGTGATTACGTTCCCCGTTGAGAATCTCTATGGTATCGCGCTCGGCCGCATGGGCCGACATAAAAGTACGCCGTGAGCAGGCCTGTCGGATGATGCTTTGGGCGGATTGGGGTGACAATGGGCGTTTTTCTCCATAGTGATCATTGACGTCGATGTGCCGGGCGCGGTTGTTTGTCAGGGGGATGTTTGCAGACTTATTCCTTAATACCGGCGATTAGTCCGACTTTTTATAAATCGGCCGAACCTCCTCGACTCGTATGGGTATGGGTTGAACAAGGGCGGCTGAAACTCGGAGCGGTGCGGCGGGGAGTGTTCGCGTATGAAGCCCACCGCTTCTGGCAGTGCCATGATTCGGCCGTCGAATTTGAGGGTAGGCCCGGGATTTCGAAGCCGCGTGGGTTTCGAATGACTCGGGCGGTGATCGCAAGGAGTGTTGATGATGAAGGTTAGCAAACTATTCGCGGGTGGCGCCGTAGCCATGTTGTTCGGCGCAGCCGGGGCTTTGTCTGGCTGCGACGAGGGCATGGGCGAGCCGGATCTGCCGCCGCCGCCAGCGGTTGAAGAGCAGAACGGGGCTCAAGATCCCGATCCGCTCGGCGCACCGCCCGCGGAAGAGCCGGCGACGCAGGATCAGGGCATGAACGATCAGCCCGCTCTGCCGGACCCCGAAGAGGGTGACGACGGTGACAACGCTGGTGGCGGCGCCTACTGAGGCCCGTCGATGAATGGACGTCTGTCGGGCCTGTCGCACGGGGCTCGGCGTTGACGGGCCACGTCGGTCGCTGGGCATTTTGCTTGCTTAGGCCGGTTGACGAACCTATGGTCCAACATGCCCGGCGTGCAGAGGGGTCGCCAGTGCGATGTCTCATCAGCCGGGCACGTGCATCGCGAAGGTCGTCACGGCACGGCCATGTTCCCGTTTTTTTTATCGTCTCGGAAAGGATGAATCGTTATGACAAGCTCAAAGATTCGGCGTGGTCTGTTTGGTGGCATGGTGGCTGTCGCACTGGCAGCTGGCGCCACGGTAATGACCACAGCCAACCATAGCCAGGCCCAGGAAGGCGAAGGCCTGCGCATCGGCACATACCAGCAGGATCTGGTCTTCAGCGGCTACCATGCTCTCGGGGAGCTGATGCAGGAATTCCAGGAACTGCAGATGGAAGCTCAGCAGGCCCAGCAGGAGGGCAACCAGGAGCAGATGATGCAGCTTCAGCAGCGGCTTCAGGAGGCGCAGCAGAACATCATCGGCACGTACGAGTCGGCGCTCGACGAAGCGCTGCCCGAGGTCGCCGAGGAAACCGGCGTGGACGTGATCGCTTTGGAAGTCGTGTACACGGCCGAGGGCATCGAGCCGCAGGACGTGACCGAAAACCTTCTTGAGAAGCTTAACGACGGTGAAGAAGCACCTGAGCCGATGGTGCCTGACATGGGCGTTGGCCAGTAAACCTGTCGACGACAATGTGAATCTACCGACGGCGGGCCGGCAACGGTCCGCCGTTTTTCTTTGCGCTCTTAATCTGACCTGTAGCCGCTGCTTCTGCACACAAGCAGATGAAGGCAATAAAATAACCCGCGACGCGCTGCCCGAAGTCGACTCGCAGGTATGGCCTACCCCGGCATCAGGCCTGCTCGTAGAAAGTGTTGACAGGTCGCGGGTTGTTCTTATTCAACTATATCGACTCGAAGGACGTTTTCGCGATAGGTGAAAACACCATTGACCGCTTCATCGACTCGAAGGACGTTTTCGCGATAGGTGAAAACACCATTGACCGCTTCGCCGAGTCAAATTTTTTCCGCATCAAGCCAGCGACGCCACAACGCCAACTGAAGCAGCGCGAACAGGCGATGCGTATGATCGGCACGCTCGGCGAGGTGCTCATCAAAGTACCGCCGAGCCTCCGTTTCGCTGACGCCAAGCCGACTGAGGTCGCCGGCCGTCAGCCGGTCGGCCAACGCGTCGCGCAAGTGCGTGCGGAACCAGTTGCCGATCGGCACAGCGAAGCCCTGCTTCCGCCGACCCACGATCGACGCGGGCAGATACCACCGCGCCAGTTGACGCAACAACCCCTTGGGTTGACCGCCGGGCATCAGCACGCGCGGCGGCAGATGCCCGGCCAGATCGCACACCTGCGTATCCAGCAAGGGGCAACGCACTTCCAACGCCACCGCCATCGACGCGCGGTCCACCTTCCGCAACACTTCAAACGGCAGGTAATGCGTCAGGTCCCAGCGCATCGCCGCGTGCACGGCGTCGCCTTCGTTCGTCCAATCAGGCACGGCAGGTGTCCCGGCACTGGCCAGTTCGCTTACACCGACCATGCCCAATTCGCGAATCTGCGCTTCGGTGAACAGATGCACCATTTGCTGATACTGCGTAGCCGGGCTCGCCCCCGCACGCCCGGCCTCGATGAGCCGACGCAATGCAGTACGTCGACTCTTCGCATTCGTGGTATGCAACAGTGACGTCGGCAACGCACGCAACCAGGGCCGATGCGTTGCGAGCAGGCGCAGCGCGCGATAGCGGTCATAGCCGCCGAACAGTTCGTCACCGCCGTCGCCGGACAACGCCGCCTTGACGTGTTCGCGTGTGACACGGCAAAGCCAGTGCGTGGGCAGGATGGAACTGTCGGCAGTGGGCTCGCCCGCGACGGCCATGAGGCGTTCGAGGTCGGCCATCGCGTCGTCGGCCTTCGCCTGAAGCACGGTATGTTCCGTGCCGAGATGCTCGGCCACCGTGCGGGCGTGTGACGACTCGTCATAGCCGATGGCGGGCATCGCGACGCTGAAGGTTTTCAGCGGTCCGTCGCCGCGCTGTTGCAGGCAGCGCTGGCCCAGCGCTGCGATGATGGACGAGTCGATCCCACCGGAGAGAAAGCAGCCCAGCGGAACGTCTGCTTCGAGGCGACTGCGCACCGCTTCGTCGATGACTTCTTCCAGTGCGTCGACCGCGCCCAACGCGGTGCTCGTTCGCGACACGGGCGGCGGACGCCAGTAGCGGTCGAGTTGACGTCGCCCCTTCGCGTCGACGGTCATGCAATGCGCCGGGGGCAGTTCTTCGATGCCCGCGATCATCGACTGCGCGAACGGGTAGCCGAAGCGCAGGAACGTGAGCATCGCCAGCGGGTCGATCGTCGGCTCGGCGGTGTCGCCCGCCAGCAGCGTGGCGACGAGACTGGCGAACGCGAACGTCTTGCCCTGCTGCTGAAAGTAAAGTGGCTTCTTCCCCACACGGTCGCGGGCGAGCAGCAGCGTGCGTGCCTGTTCGTCCCAGATGGCGAACGCGAACATGCCATGCAGGTGTTTCGGTAGTTGATCGCCCCACTGCCGATAGCCCAGCAGCAGCACTTCCGTGTCGGAATGGTCGGAGGCGAAGGTGTGGCCTCGACGTTCAAGCTTTTGACGCAGGTCGCGGTGGTTGTAGATTTCGCCGTTGAACACCAGGTGCAGCGGCCCGGCGGAGCTGTGTTTGGGCGGCGGCTCGCCGTCGGCGTTCGGCAGGCCGGGCAGGTGCATCGGCTGACTGCCGCTGAGCAGGTCGATGATCGAGAGGCGGGTGTGAGCCAGCGCGCATCGGTCGTGCTGGCTCACACCGTCGCCGTCGGGCCCGCGATGTCGCAGGTGGCGACGCATCGCTTCGACGCGCCCCATCGGCGTCGGCCGATCATCAAACTGAACTATGCCTGCAATGCCGCACATGAGCAAGGGTTTCTGGTCTGTGGTTTCTCGTTTCTGGTTTTTACGATCAGCGGATCGCGGTGGACCGGGGCAGTTTAACGCCCGCAACGCCGGTTCCGAAAACGAGAAACCAAAAACGAGAAACCAGAAACCCTGCCTTTCATCAAGCTCGTTCCAGCTCTCGGATCGCCCGCTTGTTGGCCATCCGGTCCGCCGGGGTCATGCGGTCGAGGATGAGGACGCCGTTGAGGTGGTCGGTCTCGTGCTGCCAGACGCGGGCGGGCAGGCCGGCGGCGGTGAGGGTGAAAGGCTCGCCCTGCTCATTGATCGCGTCGATGGTGATGCTCGTCGGCCGAGTGACCTCGGCGGTGACGTTGGGAATGCTCAAGCAGCCTTCGTCGTGCGGCTCGCTCGCCCGGCCGGGCTCGCGGAGCACGGGGTTGATGAAAACCTGGTCCTCGCCCGGCTCGCCGGTGACGTTGGCGACGAACATCCGCCAACTCAGCCCCACCTGCGGCGCAGCCAGGCCGACGCCGCGGGCTTCGTGCATCAGTTCGATCATCTTCGTTGCAACCGCCCGCACCTCGTCCGTGACCGAAGCAATGGGCTTGGCCTTGCAACGGAGCACCGGGTCCGGATATTGGACGATCACAAGTTGGCTGGCGTCAACAGGCATAACGCGAATATTAGGCTCACACCGCCGAGCCGACAAGCAGCCTAGCCGCCGTCCTGCCAGGTCTCGCCCGCAATATGCCTCCAAGCCCACTAATCGGCCAGTCTGGGTTAATTCCGTCTTGCAGCAGGATTTGGGGCTTGACCGCAACCCGGTTGATTGGCATACTTAATGACTGATTCGTCGTCACCCGGAGGAGGCGGCCCCACATGATTCGTGTTGATCCGCGTTGTGCATCCGTTTCGTTCGCCTGATCGAATTTTTGAGTCCAGGCCTGCATGCGAGTGATCCACGGGGGATCGCCCTACCAATTTCGCTGTTGAACCCGTCAACGAGGGGCTCCACTCAGAATGGCCACAATCACCAAAAAAGAACTCATTGACCAGATCGCCGATGCCACCGGCGAAAAGCGCGTTGTGGTCAAAAAAGTCGTCCAAAGCTTTCTCGACTCCATCATCGTCGAGTTGGGCAAAGGCAATCGCCTCGAATTCCGAGACTTCGGCGTCTTCGAGGTCAAGCAACGCCGTGCCCGCAAAGCCCAGAACCCCAAGACCCTGCAGGAAGTCTGGGTCCCGCCCAAGCGAACCGTCAAGTTCAAAGTCGGCCGACTGATGAAGCAGACCCTCACCGACGATGAGGATGCCTCCAGTATGTCGCCCACCCTCGACGGCCAGGCCGAGACCGGCGTGTGACGCCACGCCCGTCGCCTGCTCATGCTCGAACAACTGCTAAGCGAACTGCGTGATGACCTCGATCAACTCGACGCGCGATCTTTGCGCCGCCGACTCACCCCCCGCCCCGCCGTCGGCCGCATCGTCCACCTCGACGGCAAGCCCCTGATCAACCTCGCTGCCAACGACTATCTCGCACTCAGCCAGCACCCGCACCTCAAGCAAGCCGCCATCGACGCCATCAACCGCTACGGCACCGGCGCCACCGCCAGCCGACTCGTCACCGGCCACCTCACCCCCCACCAATCCCTCGAACAACGCTTCTCCGCCTTCAAACACCCCACCGCCCCCCCCGGCTTCTCAATCAGCAATCAGCAATCAGCAATCAGCAATTACAATTCCCTCCTCTTCCCCACGGGCTACACCGCCAACCTCGCTGTGCTCTCCACTCTCGCAGGCCAGGGCGACCTGATCGCCATCGACAAGCTCACCCACGCCAGCCTCATCGACGCTGCCCGCGCCACCCCCGCCGACGTCCGCACCTACCCTCATCTCCACCACGAAAAGCTCACCCGCCTCCTCGCCCGCCACCAGCAAACCCCAACTCCCAAATCCGAAATCCGAAATCCGAAATCCGAAATTCCAAATTCCCACCCCCGCCCTCCTCGCCGTTTCATCGTCACCGACTCCGTCTTTTCCATGGACGGCGATACCGCGGACCTCCCCGCTCTCTGCGACCTCGCAGACCGCTACGACGCCATCCTCATCGTCGACGAGGCCCATGGCACGGGCGTCCTCGGCCAGACCGGCACAGGCCTCGCCGAAGCCCAGCACGTCGCCCACCGCATCCCCATCATCATCTCCACCGCCAGCAAAGCCCTCGGCTCGCTCGGCGGCATTGTCACCGCACCGGCCCCCATCATCGACACCCTCATCAACCGTGCCCGCGCCTTCATCTACACCACCGGCGTCCCCCCCGCCCAGGCCGACACCATCGCCGCCGCGCTCGATGTCATCCGCGACGAGCCCGAGCGACGCCACCGGCTCGCTGACCTCTCCGCCCGCCTCCGCACCGCGTTGCAAGGCCAAGGTTGGCCCCTGCCGACCACCGACTACCCGACGCCCATCATCCCCCTCCAGGTCGGCACTGCCGAGCGCGCCCTCGCCCTCGCAAGCCATCTCCAGCAAGCTGGCTACCTCGCCGTCGCCATCCGCCCCCCCACCGTCGCGCCCAACACCGCCCGCGTCCGCCTCAGCCTCCGCGCCGACCTTACCGACACGGACATTGAAAACCTCATCACCGCCCTCGCCCGTTAAACTTTCCCCATGAGTCGTCGCCTCACCCAGCCCTACCGCTGCGCCTCGTTGAGCGATCTCGCACGCCAGCTCGCCTTCGCTCCGCCGAACCGTCGCATCGAACAGGTCCGCCGCGCCGAACGCCTCCACGACGAACTCGCCCCGCAGCGCACCTACCCGCTTGATTTCATCATCTACCGCCTCACCGGCTACCGCCCCGAAACCCGCGCCGACAACGATTCGCTGCTCCTCGTCGGCGAAGCCATTCAACCCGACCTCCGCCTGATCATCGACCAGCTCAGCCGATCCGTCGACATGCCCGCCGACGACAACGACCCATGCGAAACCGTCGACCAGCTAGCCGACCGTCTCAACGTCAACCCCCGCACCATCGCGCGCTGGCGTAAGCTCGGCCTCCGCTGGCGATGGATGCCCCGCCCCCAGGCCGACCGCAAGCAGATCGTCATCCCCCGCGCCGCGCTCGACCACTTCCAACAAGACCACGACCACCGCATCGAACGCGCCGCCGCCTTCACCCAAATCGACCCCGACGCTAGGCAGGCCATCATCACGCGCGCTCGTCGCCTCGCCGAGGCCCGCGATGTCTCGTTCAACCAGGTCGCTACCCACCTCGCCCGCCGCACCGGCCGAGCACTCGAAACCATCCGCCTCATCCTCGACAAGCACGACCGCGCCCAACCCGACAACCCCATCTTCACCGACCGCACCGGCCCACTCACACCACGCCAGCGCCGCGTCATCGCACGGGCCTATCGCATGAACGTCCCCGTCCGCAAGCTCACTCGCCGCTTCCACCGCACGCGCGCCACCATTTACCGCGCGATTCACCAGCAACGCGCCGCCGAGCTTCGCCGACTTCACTTCGACTACGTCGCCTCGCCCATCTTCGACCGCGAAGACGCCGACGCCGTCATCCTCCGTCGCCCGACCGCCGACACGCCCCCCTCCCACGCCGAAGCAAAGCACATCGCCGCCCCGACTGCTCTCGCTCCCAACCTCGCCGACCTGCCCGCCGCGCTGCACGCCGACTTTACAAACCCGTCGCTGGCCACTGCCGACGTGCGTTCCCTGTTGATCCGCTACAACTACCTCAAGTACAAAGCCTGCCGCATCCGCGACGCGCTGCACCGCCACGAACCGCGCGGCCGCGACCTCGACGCCTTCGACCACTGCCTCGCCAACGCCCGCGACATCCGCTCCACATTGCTTCGCGCCCATCGTCCGCTGCTGCTATCCGTCGCCCGCCGACACCTGATCAGCGAAACCGAGCCCCCCGCCGCTCGCCTCATCGAGTTGCTCGAACAAGGCCACCCCGTCCTCTCCGACGCCATCGAACAATTCAGCATCGCCCGAAGCGTCAACTTCGATTCCTACCTGACCAATCGCCTGCTGCGCAGCTTCGCCGCCGGCCGCACCGATCTCCCCCGCGCCCGTCGACGCCGCTCGGCCGACGATCTGGCCGCCCATCTGCTGCACCTCATCCGTTCAGCCGACGCCTGGCCAGCCGCTAACGAAGGCGCAAACGCCCAGTGACCACGAATCTGTCAAAGCGAGGGGAATAATCAGCCGCGTTGCGACACTACCTTGTGAGGAGGAGCCGCACACACCCCATTTCGGCGATAGTGCAGCGTCGGACCAACGTGCCTTCTACGATAAATGATGAATAGGGCTAAACCGACACGTAAGCGAAGGCAATGAGAGATGAGCAAGCAAATATTCCCATGGCAAATATTCCATTGACAATCCAAGGCCAAACCGGCTTCGACCAATACGTCGACCAGGCCGCGGGCGAGCCGCTGACGGGGCGATCGATCGAAACGGTGCAGGTGAACGTTGGCCTGAAGTGCAACCTCGCCTGTCATCACTGTCACGTGGAGAGTTCCCCCAAGCGCACGGAGCAGATGAGCTGGCAGACGATGCTGGACGTGCTGGCAGCGGCGCGCATGGCCGGAGCGCAGACGCTGGACATCACCGGCGGTGCGCCGGAGATGCACCCGCGGTTTTGCGACTTCGTCGACGCGGCGATCAAACAGAAGCTGGCCGTCATGGTGCGTACGAATCTGACGATCATGCTCGTCGACGGCTACAAAGACCTGCCGCAGTTCTACGCAGATCGCGGTGTGCATCTGGTCGCGTCGTTGCCCTGCTATCTGCCTAACAACGTGGACAAGCAAAGGGGCAGGCATGTCTACCGCGACAGTATCGAAGTGATTCAGCGGTTGAACCGTATCGGTTATGGCAGCAACTCGGACAAGGTGCTCGACCTGGTCTACAACCCGCTTGGCCCGACCCTCCCGCCGGAACAGAAGAAGCTTGAAAAGGCGTACCGCGTGGCGCTGTTCGATCAGTTCGACATTCGCTTCAACAATCTCTACGCGATCACCAACATCGCCATCGGCCGGTTCCTGCACGACCTGGCTCGCGACGGCAAGGCCGAGGCGTACCAGCAACTGCTCCGTGATGCGTTCAATCCGCAGACGCTGGAGGGGCTGATGTGCCGACACCAGTTGCACGTGGGACATGATGGCACGATGTTCGATTGCGACTTCAACTACGCGTTGGGCCTGCCGATGACGGGGACGCTGCGACATGTGCGGGACTTCGAGCCGACGCGTTTCATGCAGCGGCGCATCGCCACCGGCGAGCACTGCTTCGCCTGCACGGCCGGCTGTGGCTCGTCGTGTGGCGGGGCGCTGGCGTGAATCCTCAGACTCACAACAAACACAAAGGACTTATAGGTGTGACACACAGAATGACGATGGCACTGGTAATTATGGCGTTGATGACAATGGCGGCCTGCGAGAACGGCGCGGAGCGTGTTGCGGTGAATGATTCGCCGCCCGTACCTGAGCGGGCGGAGGATGTGCAGCCGTTGACCGAAGGCCAACCGGCCCCCGTTGCTGTGCTGCGAACGGCGGACGATGATCTGGTGGATCTGGCGGAGCAGTATCGCCAGCAGCCGACGATGTTGATCTTCTATCGCGGCGGCTGGTGTCCGTACTGCAATGTTCAGCTCGGCCACCTTATGGAAGCGGAACAGGCAATCGAGGAGATGGGCATTGCGGTGCTTGCAATCAGCCCCGATCGGCCGGCCGTGCTGCGCGAGAACCCGAACGAAGCCGGGCATGGCTACCGCTTGCTGTCCGACAGCGACATGGCATTGGCAAAGGCGTTCGGTGTGGCGTTCCGCGTCGCGGATGAGACGGTCGAACAATACCACGGCTTCGGCATCGATCTGGAGGACGCGTCCGGCCAGTCGCATCACCTGCTGCCCGTGCCAGCGATCTACCTGGTCGATCGCGACGGCATGATTCGCTTCGCACACTGGGATGCGGACTACCGCGAGCGCCTGAGCCCGGAGGCGCTGATCGAGGCGGCCGGCCGAATGAGCAATTGATTGAAGTACATCGCCTGGCAGCAAAGACCCAAAGCATGGTTGAACATGCATCTAATCTCGATCATGACGGATCTCGCAACGCCGTGGCCCACCATCGCGGCACAGGCCTGCTCGCAACGCTGCGCTCGCCGCGCGTGACCAACTGGTTGAAGCTCGGCTCGTTCTTAGTGATCGTGCTCTGCCTGCTGCTGCTGGCCCGGCTGCTGCCGGTGGAACAGGGCGTCCAGGTGATCTCGCCATGGATCGAAGGCGCGGGCATATGGGGGCCGATCGCGTTCATCGCGCTGTACATCGTCTTCACCGTGTTCATGCTGCCGGGCTGGATACTCACCGTCACGGCCGGGGCGCTGTTCGGTTTGCTGTGGGGCACGGTCAGCGTCTCGATCGGCTCAACGCTTGGTGTGGCGGCGGCATTCCTGATCGCCCGCTATCTGGCTCGCGACGCGGTGGCGAAGAAGGTGCAAAGCTATCCCAAGTTCGCGGCGGTGGACCGGGCGGTGGGCGAAGGCGGGTGGAAGATTGTGGCGCTGCTGCGACTGTCGCCGGCGGTGCCGTTCAACTTGCAGAACTATCTGTATGGCTTGACGGCGATCCGTTTCTGGCCGGCGGTGGTGGCGAGTTGGCTGGCCATGCTGCCGGGTACGTTTTTGTATGTCTACCTCGGCTACGCCGGGCGCGCCGGGCTGGAGGCAGCGGCGGGAGCGGGGGCGGAGCGTGGCATGGGGCAATGGCTATTGCTGGCGGTGGGGCTCGCAGCGACGGTCGTGATGACGGTGTACATCACCAGAATCGCGCGGCGAGCGATTGCCCAGCAGCAAGGCGGGGCGCGGGAGATTGTAGAGATAGACAGCGCCGCGGATCGAATACCTGCATTACCACTCGGCGCTGAAAGATCAGGGGAACCTGCCGTTAACGACACCGCCGCAGTGAAGGCGGGCAGGACACGGCAGCCCGCCGAAGGCGGCGGCGACGCGAGCGTGAGCCTGCCGTTGCGCCCGTTGGATGAGCACAACCGGGCACTGCGATCGCATGTGCAGCCGACCGACTGGGTGAACCCCACACCACCCTCCGGAAGGCGCGGCCGATACAACCTTGTGGTCATCGGCGCGGGCACGGCTGGCCTGGTCACGGCGGCGGGCGCTGCGGGCATGGGCGCGAAAGTAGCGTTGATCGAACGTGGCATGCTCGGCGGTGACTGTCTGAACGTCGGCTGCGTGCCGAGCAAGGCATTGATTCGCTGTGCCCGTGCGGTGCATGACACACGCAACGCGCATCGGTTCGGCGTGAAGGTAGACGGTGAACCCACGGCCGACTTCGCGGCGGTGATGCTGCGCATGCGCAAGCTGCGGGCGGGCATTGCGCCGACCGACTCGGCTGAGCGATTCCGCGACTTGGGCATCGACGTTTATCTTGGCGATGCCGAGTTCCAGGATGGCAACCATGTGCGTGTGGGTGAGCAGACGCTGACCTTCGCCCGGGCCGTGATCGCCACCGGCGCACGCGCCGCCGAGTTGCCCATCGAAGGCCTCGCCGACGTGGGCTACCTGACCAACGAGACGGTGTTTTCACTGACCGAGTTGCCCAAACGCCTGGCGGTGATCGGCGCCGGACCCATCGGCTGCGAACTCGCGCAGGCGTTCGCCCGGCTCGGCAGCAGGGTCACGCTCGTCGAGGCGGAAAAACAGATTCTCACACGCGAAGACGCCGATGCGGCAAAGCTTGTCGAAAAGCAGTTGCGGGCCGACGGCATCGAAATCATCTGCGGCGGCAAGGCGGTGCAGGTGCGTCGCGATGGCAAGGACAAGGTGCTCACGCTCAACTGCGATGGCAAAGAGCATGACGTGCGCGTGGACGAGATTCTGCTGGGCATCGGTCGGCAGCCGAACGTCGATGGGCTGGGCCTCGAAGCGGCGGGCGTGAAGTTCGACAAGCGACAAGGCGTGGAGGTGAACGACTACCTTCAGACCACCAACAAGCACATCTACGCCGCTGGCGACGTGTGCTCGAAGTTCAAGTTCACCCACGCCGCTGATGCGATGGCCCGCATCGTGATTCAGAATGCCCTGTTCTTCGGCCGGGCGAAGGCGAGTGCCTTGACCATCCCCTGGTGCACCTACACCGACCCGGAGATCGCCCACGTCGGTCTGTACGAGCACGAAGCGAAGGCACAGGGCATCGACGTGCACACCATCACGATTGAGATGAGCGACGTCGACCGCGCCATCCTTGATGGTGAAACCGATGGCCTGCTCAAGGTGCATCTGAAAAGAGGCAGCGACCGTATCCTCGGTGCGATGCTGGTCGCCCGACATGCCGGCGAGATGATCAGCGAGCTGACGCTTGCGATGACCGCCGGGCTGGGCCTGGGCGCGATCGCGAAGACGATCCACTGCTATCCGACGCAGGCGGAGGTGATCAAGAAGGCGGCCGACGCGTACAACCGCACACGATTGACGCCGCGCGTGAATGGCCTGCTCCAAACGCTGCTATCGTGGCGGCGATAACGTGGTAGTGGGGCTGTTTACGGCCCCTATGAACAAGGGGGACGGCTCTGCATGGGGACATCTCCTGGGGCTTCGAACGTTGAGCACCGAGGTGCGAGCATGAGCAGGCCCACCAGGCAACTCGTGGCTGTCGGCGCGGGCCATGCACACCTGCACCTGGCGGAGCAGGCGTCGGCCCTGGCACAACGTGGCATTCGTTTGACGCTCATTGATCCCGGCGCGTTCTGGTACTCCGGTCTGGCGACAGGCATGCTCGGCGGACAGTACACGGCCGACGAAGACACGCTCGACCCGCAACCGCTGGTCGAGCCGACCGGCCAATTCATCCGCGGCCGCGTGACGTCGATCGATCTGCAACGGCGGCACGTCATGCTGGATGACGAAAAACAGGTCCCGTTCGACAGACTCTCATTCAACGTCGGCAGCGAGGTGGCGACCCACGGAATCGTGGGCACGGAACATGCATGGACGGTCAAGCCAATCGAAAACCTTTCGCGGCTGCGCAGCCATCTGGAACATCGACTGACAGGTGATCGCCCATTGCGCGTAACGGTCGTCGGCGGTGGCGCAACCGGGTGTGAGATCGCAGCCAATCTGCTCGGACTGGCCCGCCGCCTCTCGACCACACTTCAATTGCATGTGTTTAGCTCGGCGGCGCGATTGATGCCCGACGCCCCTGCCGGCGCATCGCGGCGCATGACATGCGTACTGACCCGCTACGGTGCATTGTTTGAACTGCGAACGCGGATTGCTGCCATACAACCTGACTGCGTGCGCGATGACGCCGGCCGCCGTTGGCCAAGCGATCTGACCGTGCTTGCTACGGGACTAAAGCCCCCCACGTGGCTGGCATCGCTCGGCCTGCCGCTGGGCGAACGCGGCGGACTCCAAGTCGGGCCATCGCTGCAATCACCTGCCGACCCGCATGTGTTCGGTGTCGGCGATTGCATCGACTTTGAGCCCCGTCCGCTGCCCCCGCTGGGTGTGTTCGGTGTGCGACAAGCTCCGATCCTGCTGCACAACCTGATCGCCAGTTTCGAAGATAGCCCGCTGCAGCCCTACCGTCCGCAGCGACGCTGGCTGTCGATCCTTAACCTCGGCGACGATACTGCACTGGCGAGATGGGGCTCGTTTTACGCCCATGGCCGATGGTGCATGCGATGGAAAAACCGTCTCGATCAAAAGTTTCTCAAGCGTTATCGGGTGAAGTGATATGAGCCGAACCGAGGGCAAAAACCTGCACGACCGGCTCACGCTATTCGACGTGGCAGTCATCATGCCCGCGCTGAACGAGGCCGAGGCGATCGGTCACGTCCTGGACGCGATCCCCGATTGGGTAAGTCAGATCATCGTCGTGGACAACGGCTCGATCGACGACACCGCCGACGTGGCTCGCGAACACGGTGCGACGGTGGTGCGCGAACCGCGTCGCGGTTATGGCGCGGCCTGCCTGCGCGGGTTGGCGGCACTTCCGAGAGCGTCCCCGGCAGCGCTTCCAGGGGTGAGTATGCCGGACGTGGTAGTGTTTCTCAACGCCGACTGCAGCAATGACCCGAGCGAGATGAACACGCTCGTCGAGCCGATCGCGGCCGATGAAGCTGACCTCGTCATCGGCTCACGCGTGCTCAGCAATGCCCGGCCCGAGTCGCTCTCGCTGCCGCAGCGCTTCGGCAACGCCCTGACAAGCCTGCTGATCCGCCGTCTCTGGCACACACCCTGCACCGATCTTGGCCAGTTCCGCGCCATCCGCTTCGACGCCCTGCAAGCGCTGGACATGAGCGACCTCGACTACGGCTGGACCGTGCAGATGCAGGCACGCGCCCTGCGCATGGGCTACCGCATACGCGAAGTGCCGGTGAGTTACCGCAGACGCATCGGCACCTCCAAAGTCTCCGGCACGATCCACGGCATCATCGGTGCGGGCACGAAGATACTCACCACCATCGGCCGTGAGGCATGCCGCCGACGTACGCAGGTCGCCCAGCGCGAAACGCTGCTCGTGTTCACACGCTACCCCGAGCCTGGCAAGACCAAGACGCGGCTGATCCCCGCGCTCGGCCCCGAGCGTGCCGCTCGCTTGCAGTTGCAGATGACCCATCGCACGCTCGACGCTGCTCGACGCTGGGCATGTCGCCCCGGCCGATCGGTGCAGGTCTGCTTCGCCGGCGGCGATCGCCAGCGCATGGCTCAACAGTTCGGCCACGATCTGCACTATCGCCCGCAATGCGACGGCACGCTCGGCGACCGCCTGCATCATGCGATCGCTGCCGCACACCACGAACGGGGCTGCCCTGTCGTCGTCATCGGCTGCGACTGCCCGCAACTTGACGATGACACGATCGACCAAGCCTTCGCGGCGATCAAAGACCACGACGCGGTCATCGGCCCCGCCAGTGACGGCGGTTATTACCTGCTTGGCTTGGGCAAGCCGAACGCAGCGCTGTTCGCCGATATCGACTGGGGCACCGATCGCGTGCGGGCGCAGACTCAGGCGATCGCTAGTCAACTCGGTCTCTTCGTTGCGATGCTCCCCGAGAAACACGATATCGACGAACCCGACGACCTTGTACTGCTGCCGAACATCGAGCAGATGCTTTCGCAGCAACATGGCGAACCGCCTCAAGTCTCGATCATCATCCCCGCGATCAATGAGGCAGCCGACCTGCCTGCGTCCATCGCCTCGGCCCAGCCATCACGGCGCGTCGAGGTGATCGTGATCGACGGCGGCAGCACGGATGACACGCCGACCATTGCGGCAACATGCGGTGCACGCGTCATCACCGCACCGCCCGGCCGTGCCCGACAGATGAACGCAGGAGCCGCCGAAGCACGTGGCCACATTCTGCTGTTCCTGCATGCCGACACCCGTCTGCCGTTTGGCTATGAACGCCAGATCAAGCAGGTCCTCTCGTCACCGGGCACGGTCGCGGGTGCCTTCCCGCTCGCTTTCGATCATGTTTCGCCGTCGCTTCGGCTCATCGAAACCGCCGCCAACTACCGCTCGCGGTGGCGGCAATTGCCCTACGGTGATCAGGCGATGTTCCTGTCCCGCGAAACATTCATGCGAATGCAAGGCTACCGCAACCTGCCGGTGATGGAAGATTATGAACTGGTCCGTCGCCTACGAAAACAAGGAACCATTCGACTGGCCGGCAGTGCCGTCGTCACCTCCGCCCGCCGCTGCCTGCACGTCGGCATCTGGCGCACCACATGGACACACCAGTGCATGATCCTCGGCTGGCATCTCGGCATCGCCCCGACGCGCCTGGCTCGCTGGCGACGGGATCTGATTCGCCAACAAACGGCTGACTCCGCTACCCGTACCCAAACGCCTGTTCCACCCACCCCCCTCTCCAAGCAATAACAGTGACCGCCACCTCAGCCGCCTCCGCAGCTCCGTGATCCATCTGCCTCTTTCATTCGCCCATACGCACGTCGCCCCTAGCCGGCTGTCGTCCCTTCCACTCCTTCATGCGCTTTGGTCAACAGCCGAGCCATGAGCATCGGCGTCAGAGTCAGCACCACGCACAACGCACACACCAAGCTCTGCCCCTTTCCTGAACTGTCGGTGGCTGCTATCATTCGGGTCTCTGCTTGGCCCCCGCTGTCACAGTACCTTGCAGCAGGAATTGGGGTCAACGCAGGGAGGGCAATTGGGGTCACGAAACCAGCCCCATAAACCCTTGAAAAACTTTAAGCTTAATTTCCTGCGGGCGTAACTCAATTGGTAGAGTGTCAGCCTTCCAAGGGGTAAAACCCGCATCTTCATGGCACTGCAATCGGTTCAACACACGCCACTTACGTCGACTTTCGGCTGACCCCTATTTTCTTCAAAATTACATGGCAAGTACCCCAATTGGGGTCATGGAAATGGCCGGCGATCCCGGGTGTCTCCTCACCTTCTGAGCGGCTGGTACACTGGCACCCATGCGAAAGATCTACCCCGTCATCATTGTCGCGGCCGCCGTGCTGCTGGCTGCCCAGGTTGCCATCACCGGAGCCCCGGGCGAGGCCTCTGGGCCGTCGCCCGATACGACCACATCCGACACATGGGGAACCTGGCACGGGCTTTGGACTGACGGCAACGGCGGCACGCTGCGGGTGGTCGATCGCGGCGACACGATCCTCTTCGACCTCGACGTGATGCGGGGGCCGACAGCACACGTGGGTTACATCGCAGGTCAAGCCGAACGCAATCGCACACTCGCCCGCTTCAGCGACAAGGATCGCTTCATACCCGAGAAGCCAGATGATGACGCCGCGACCTGGCTGACGTTCATCCATCGCGGCGACACGCTCGAACTGGCCGGCGTACACACCCAGCCGTATCACGGAGCACGGGCTTTCTTCGACGGGCACTACACGCAGGTTGGGCCGTTGAGCGAGCCGGATGTCGCTGAGGTGGAGGCGGGCATCGCGGAGGTGGGTGAGTAGCCGGCCAGTTGCCACGCCAGGCGCTACACCAGGACGGTGGCCGGGTCCGTCGGTGTGGCACGAGCAGGATGCCCCAGTGAAGGGTTACCCGCTTACGCAGATTGGCGGCAGGACGAAGCGGCCAAAACGTCTTTGCGATCAACGTCATCAGGCCGAACCCTCTCTCGGGTAACCGCTCACACGATCATTTGTGATAATCCCCACGAGTATTCCCGCAAGCCCATTTTTGGAAGTGGCACGGTGACCATGCCCCCTCCCCGCAGGAGATAGGATGCAGCGGTGCCAGATGGCGTGGGCGGCACCTCCAGCAAAAGGATGCCAACGGGCTACACTGCCGCCATGGAAGGCGCTTCGTTTCTTCAAGACCTCAGTATCGTCTTGCTCATCGCAGGGCTGGTGACTGTGCTGTTTCATTATTTGAAGCAGCCTATCGTGTTGGGCTACATCCTCGCCGGGTTCATCATCGGACCGCACACGCCGCCTTTTCCCCTGGTCAATGACCCGGACAGTATTCAGACGCTATCACAACTGGGCATCGTGATGCTGATGTTCAGTCTTGGTCTGCAACTGTCGTTTCGCGGACTGATGAAGATCGGGCCGACCGCCTCGGTCGCGGCGGTGCTCGAAATCCTTCTGATGATCTGGATCGGCTACCAGGTTGGGCGGCTGTTCGGCTGGGAACAGCTTGACAGCATCTTCCTTGGAGCGATCCTGCTCAGTTCCTCGACTGTCATCATTGTCAAAGCGCTCAACGATTTGGGGCTGGCGCAGGCGAAGTTTGCCAGGTTCATCTTCGGCATCCTGGTCATCGACGACATGGCAGCGATCATCGCCATTGCCCTGCTTTCGGGCATCGCGTTGTCTGGTCAGCTTTCCCCTGTCGAATTGTTTGTAACAGGCGGTCGCCTTGGCTTGTTCTTCACTGCTGTACTGGTCGTCGGGTTGCTCGTCGTGCCAAGGCTGCTCCGGTTCGTCGCAAACTTCAAAAACGACGAGATTCTGCTCGTCGTTGTGCTGGGCATGGGCTTTGGCATGGCAATGCTCGCATTGCAACTGGGGTTCTCAACGGCTTTGGGGGCTTTCCTGCTCGGTGCGGTCATCGCCGAGACGCAGCAAGGCGGCAAGATTCGGGCGATCACTGCGCCGGTTCGAGACATGTTCAGTGCCGTATTCTTTGTTTCGATCGGACTGCTGGTCGATCCCTCCCTGGTCCTTGCCTACTGGGTACCCATTCTGTTCATTACGGTCGTGCTGATCACCGGCAAAACGCTAACGGGTGCCTTGGGCGCATTCATCGCAGGGAATGACACGCGCACGTCGCTACGGGTTGGCTTGGGACTGGCACAAATTGGGGAGTTCGCCTTCATTATTGCCGTGCTGGGTCGAGACCTTGGTGTCACCAGTGATTTTCTATATCCCATCGCCGTCTCGGTGTCGGCAATCACCACGTTGACGACGCCTTTTCTCATCAAACATTCGGATGCCATTGCCGGTGGACTGGAACGACTGGCTCCACGAAAGGTCTACGACTACCTCCACTTTTATACGGGCTGGGTAGTGTCTTTGTCGGAGTCGAGGCGGCAAGGCAATCAGGTGCGGGTACTGCTTCGACGGTGGTTCCTGCAGATGGGCTTGAATATGGTGCTGGTTGCGGCGATTTTCATTTCGATTTCTGCGTTGTCTGCCAGGCTGACGCCGTACTTGGAGTTTTTGCCTGCCTGGGCAGAGATGGATGCGGTGCTGTTTCTTATGGCACTCCTGCTTGCGCTGCCGTTGCTTGTGGCGACGCTTCGCAAACTTCGAGCCGCCGGGATGCTCATGTCAGAAGCAGCAATCACGGGGACGCGTCCGCGCGAACAGACTGCAATGTTGCGGTCTGTCGTGATCAGTACCGTCCTCGGCGGCGGAGCCGTTGTGTTGACCCTGTTCATCCTGCTGATCGGCTCTGCTATTTTACCCTCGTGGCCGGTACTGTTGGTGCTCGCGGGTCTGGGGATTGCGGTGGCAATCTGGCAATGGCGGTCCTTCGTCCGCATCTACTCTCGCGCTCAAGGTTCTCTGAGAGATACACTTGGAGCAATGCCCGAACCCGAGTCAGAGGACACGACGCCGATACCGACGTTGCTGCGCCAAGCCACGATCGATACGGTCACGCTTCCCGAGCAATCCCCAGCCGTGGGTCGGCTCATCCGCGAATTGCAATTGCGCAGCGTCACCGGGGCGAGCATCGTCGGCATCGAGCGCGAGGACGAAAGCATCGTAAATCCCAGTCCGGATGAGGATCTGCAAGCGGGCGACCGGGTGTTGCTGCTTGGATCACACGAACATCTGAAAGCAGGAAGAGCTTTTCTCGTGGGCGACGATGAAGTTCCAGCAGGAAGGTAGGCAGAACGAATGTTTCAATCTCTTATAGTTCCCCTCGACGGATCAACCTTCGGTGAACATGCACTGCCTTGGGCAACAACCCTTGCACGCCGAGCCAACGCTCAGCTTGAACTGGTACACGTTTATGAACCGTTAGCGCCTGGAGATATTCAAGCGCCAGAACTGACCGAATTAAATGCCCAGGCACGACAACGAGCCGAAGCGTACCTTGATGATGTCGTTAAGCGGGTAGCCTCAATCTCCTCAATCAAGGTCCAGTCCTCACTACTGGAAGGTCAGGTGGCCGAACGTGTACTTGATCGAGCGAGAGCGGCGAATACCGACCTGATTGTACTGACCACCCATGGGCGAGGACCGTTGAGTCGGCTATGGCTCGGCAGTGCTGCAGACGAAATGATTCGACTTACCACCATCCCCTTGTTGGTCGTGCGCCCGGAAGAGGATGCTCCCGACCTGGGGAACGAGCCGAACATGAACAAAATGCTGATCCCATTGGACGGATCTGGATTTGCTGAACAGATCCTTGCGCCTGCGGTAACAATGGGAAAACTGATGCATTCCGACTGTACCTTGCTGCGTGTAGTGGAACCGGCGTCATCCGACCATGCTGATTCATGGTTCGAGTTGTCCGAGCAGATTGACGCTGAACTGGTGGAACACGGTAAGTCCTACCTCCGCACCATTGCAACGCAACTGGAGCAACAGACGCTGAGCGTGAAAACGAGGGTGGCGACCGACTGGTATCCGGCAAAGGTGATTCTCGAACATGCTCAACTGCAGCGGATAAGCATGATCAGCATGGCAACTCGCGGGCAAAGTGGTCTCGTGCGTGCCTTCCTCGGTAGTGTGTCAGATAAGGTCGTGCGTGGGGCGTCCGTACCAGTCTTGCTGCATCGCCCCTCGTCCGCATGATGCACAGCAAGCCGCGATGCCCGTCGGATCGCCCGGGCGTCGCCGGTCCTCGCCATCGTCGGCCGGCCATTCGCGCTCAAGTTTCTCCGCCAGTGCCTGCCAGCGAGGTTTGGCTTCGCATGAACAACAATCGCACCATTCCGGCACGTTTTCATGCATGCTCGCGGAACTCGACGATGAGTTCCTCAGCCTTCCGGTCTACCTCGGCCGTGATCGGGTCGTGCTGGGGGTTGCTGAGGCCGCCGATGTCGAAGCTCGCTCGTGCGTCTTCCTGGTTCTCCGTGACGGTTGCACCGGACGTACCCCAGAACATGATTGAAACTCAACTGGTGCACGTTCGATCCGGAAACCCGCCACCCGGCTTTCGCCGGGCGGCGAGCAAAGAGGAGAAGCCAGGGTCAGGGTCATGCAGCCGGCGTCAGTGCGGCTTCCGCGTTGCCGATACCCAGCGTCGCGTGCAGCGGGATGCCAGCCACATCGACTGGAATCGGTGCGGGACTGCCGGTCGCGTTGGTCGCGGTGCGGGACTGGGGCTGTGCCGCGACACGTTGACGCAGGGCCGCTGTGGTCGGCCCGGCCCATGGGCATGCCGCTGAAGGTCGCCGTCGTGCTCACGCACTTGGTGCCCGAAGGCTCGGCCACGCTGCCGCTGTACGACAATCAGGCACACCTCGACGTGCTCACCGACGCCATGGACCGACTGGACCAGAAGTACGGCCAGCACAGCTGTTCCTGGGCGGTATGTGGGGTGCTCAGGCGACGGCCCCGACGCGGATCTCGTTTACGCAGATTCCAGATTTGGGTGAGTTCAATGGATGACCGAAGACGCCAGCCGGATGGTCCGCCTGATGGGTGTGCCCTCCCACCTTCGACTGGTACACTGACACGCATGCCCAAGCTCTACTCCATCATCATCGTCGCAGCCGCCGCGCTGCTGGCGGGTCAGGTTGCCATCATCACTGCTCAGCCGGGCGAGGCCTCGGGGCCGTCGCCCGACACGACCGCCTCGGATACGTGGGGCACCTGGCACGGGCTCTGGACCGACAGCAACGGCGGCACGCTGCGGGTGGTCGATCGGGGCGACACGATCCTCTTCGACCTGGACGTGGTCCGGGGGCCGACAGAACACGTGGGTTACATCGCAGGTCAAGCCGAACGCAACCGCACACTCGCCCGCTTCAGCGACAAGGATCTCCACATACCCGAGAAGCCAGAGGATGACGCCGAAACCTGGCTGAGCTTCATCCATCGTGGCGACACGCTTGAACTGGTCGGCGCAAATACGCTGCTCTACCACGGGGCGAGGGCTTACTTCGACGGGCAGTACACGCGGGTGGAACCGTTGAGTGAAGTGGCGGTCGAGGAGGTTGAGGTGGCGGCCGCCGGGGCGGATGAGTAAGGGGTTACATTGACATGTCGATTGCTAAAGTTTCCAGTGCTGATGATTCGCTCGTGATCCATTTCGATACCGAGAACAGGCGGATCAACGCCTACACACTTGCCTCAGTTTTGGTTTCTATTGCCGATGCCGCTAAGGCAGCCAACCTTGACCTGAACCCCGGCTATGACGTTGAGGTGGTTGTTGAGGCGATTGGCCCTGGCAGCTTTCGAGCCAAGATTAGCACCTTACACAGCAAAGTTGGGAACCTCTTTTCTCGGCAGAACTTCAAGGCTATTGTTTTGGGTGTTATCTCTAGCTTTATATACCAGCAGGTTTTTTCGGTAAACGACGGGGTCAAGGTGACGGTCAACACCGATGAGGTTGTGATAGAACAGGGGGATGATAGGGTTATCGTTCCGAGGGTCGTTTATGAATCCACACAGCAGGCTGAGAGGAATCCTCAGTTTCGTGGGGCGGTAGCTCGAACATTTGAAACCCTGCGGGCTGACGAAGGGATTCGTGGGATTGGATTTGTCGCTGACATCGACTCTCCTCCTCCTAGTGTGCTGCTACGCAGAGAGGCGATCGAAAAGATTTCGCTAGATGGCGACATAGTCCCTGACACACGCCCCATAACAGAACGCTGTATGCTCCAGATCGTAAAGGCAATCCTTGACCGAGGCCGGAGGAAGTGGGAGTTCATGTGGAGGGGTGTGAAAATATCAGCCCCCATCTCAGATCCTGAGTTCTACGACCGGTTCTTTGCCCACAAGATCACGATCGCGCCTGGCGACTTTTTAGACGTGAATCTCAAGATTGTCCAAGCGAAGGATCCTGAAACTGGAATCTATTCAAATGTCGGCTATGAAGTGGTCGAGGTTTTTCAACATGAGCCTCGGATCCGACAGATACCCCTCACAGATCCTGGCGAGGAATAGTGAACGGGTAACAGCAGTCTGACCTGACCTCAATTATTTTAGCCTGCTGATTCAGGATTTCGTGTGGGGTGAACCGGCCTGCAGATTATCGGGATCGCATCTTAGTAGGGATCCGAATCAGCGTAGGTATAAGCCTACTTCACGTCGAAACGACATACTTATCGTTTTGCAGCCCAGCGTTTTAGTATTCCATCTGCCACTTCACGGGGGGTCTGTTTCGCCAAATCCATGTAGCCATCAATGCTCAACAGTCCTGGAATATCTTGATTGTCGAGTCGAACGAACATGATATCATCGTCAGTCCTAGCATTGCTTTTCATTAACTCACGAATAGCACGCCACTCAAGGCCAGTCCACTCCTTTTCCTTGTACTCGCCACAAACGAACACGACGACAAGGTCAGATTCCTTGGAATAGATCTCCTGCAACTGGAGATCCAGATTGGGTCGTGAGAGTTCCGCCTGATGATAATAGTCGTAAAAGATCCGCTGCTCACCGAAAACAGGCCGTAAGGCGTCGGCTATTTCCTGCACAATTTTGCGATGCCCACCGGGAAACGATAGTGCGACGGCGAATCGTCGGCGAATGGGAGTAAACGCCTGCATGTTAGTATAGAGCTCAGTAGTCATTGTGTCGTCGCCAACTGCTTCCTCAGGATCTTCAGGTGTCAACTTGGTCAGCAGAAAGTCTGCCACGTCAAAGGACGCTGCAACCGTATCTTCGATTTCACTCACCCATGCATCAGGGAGGCGATTGAGCCAGCTATCCGGCACCGCGATCGTAGGGCCTGGGCCAGGCTGGGCGAGGAACTTGAGTTGCTGAAGGTCGTACGGAACGAAACTATGAGGATTTTCGTCAGGCAGCCAGATCCGTTTATCCGCCACTAGCAAAGGATGCCGTCCAGACCAAGCTATTTCAAAGATCAACGACCACCACAAGTCGCTTGGCTGACTAAACTGCCAACCCTGTTCAAAGCACGGAAATGGCAGCTTCCCAAGCCGAGTGACTATACGCCCCGCTCGTTCGGCGAGCCCAGCTAATAGTCCATAATCCTTGTTTACACCCGTGAATGAGACCTTGCGAAATGCGGGCATAACAACGTCAAATGCTTCCCCAGCTGAATTTGTAATCGGATTTCCTTTGACATCCAGTATCGGATCGTCCCGGAATATCGCATTACCGTTTTTGTCCAGTCGCTGAAATGCTTCCCGGTGCCCGGCTCCTTGCATTGCAATCATGTCGCCTTGTATCGCTGGTATTCCGACGACCCCTTCAGCTTCAGCGTTTGTCGCTCTATGAATCAGTTGCGCCCTAATAGGTCGAGCTTGCCAACGTAGGCGGTCAAAATCGGACTTTACCTGTGTAAGCAGGCGATACGTTGTTTTGTCAATTGTTTGAGTCATGTTATCTACTTTTGAGGTCATGTATGCTTCTGATTCAACCGAAGTAGGTTTCCCAGCACCTGCTGATCCACTTCTGCCCGCCGCCCCATCAACTCGTGCCCCTCGGGCAGCGGCTGGCCGGCACCGGCATCTTTCCACACCTCGGCCCAGTCCTCGCACCAGCCGCCATCCGGGTCGGTGGCGGCGTAGGCGGCCAGTACGGCTCGGTCGAGTTGCTCGTGGGCGAGCTTGAGCCAGGTGGGCCGCTCGTTGTACAGGTTGGTGAGCGTGCGTTTCTTAAGACGTGGGTCCTTGGCGGCGCGGGCCTGGATGGCGGACTCGCGGATCAGCCGCCGGGCGTCCTCGCCGGAGGCGGCGGCCACATCAGCAAAGTCATCCTCGGCATCCACCTGGTCGGCGATCGGCTTGATCCACTCCGGCGGGTTCAGCCATCGCTCACGCTGTTCGTGCAGGGCCTTGGCGGCCTCGCTGATGCGTTGCCATGCCGGGTGGTCCGCCGGCTCATGGCCCGGCGGCCAGGGCAGTGGGAAGGTCTCAAAGCAGGAGGTGGGCGTGTAACTAAAGCCAGATGTGACCTCGCGAACTTGGCCACCAGTGCCTCGCGTCCACGCTTCATGGACGGCAGAGTGCAGCACACCCATGAGATAATCGTCCGACCGCGTGAACACAATCAGCTTGTGATCCGGCAGCGTGGCAACATCCAGCCATGTAAAGACACGATGCTTCGAGGTGATCACCGTCACTAGAACACGATCGAGTCCCTGCATCTGCTGAAGCATCGCAGGACGAGGTTCAACATGCCTCCACCAGTACTTCGCGTAGACGGGGCGACGGTTGTCTTTGCGGATGGGGTAGACGTGCTGAAGAAGATATTCGAAAGGAGCTTCGAACTCGGCCGCCTCATCGTGCTTCATGTGCACGCCAAAGTCGATAATCCATTGACCACGCGGTCGCTGCATGATGTCACGACCATTCACCCAAGGACGCATGACCTGCGCATTAGACTTCCCATGCGGGTTCGGAGTGGCGAGCAGTGGGCGAAACTTTGCCCATTCTGCCTCGAATGAACCTCCTTTCGTGTCTGCCATAAACGCCACCCGCTTGTTCTCTGGAAGTGGTTTCGCTTCACGGAGTTGTAGTCCCGCTGTCAGGTCTGAGTTGATCGAATCGACAGGCTCGCCGTTAAGTACGGGATGATCGGCCGGTTCGGCGTTGAACCCAACGATCGAGACATGCACGTATGCTCCATCGAGTATCCAGTCACGATCCGCCCATGCCATGAAGATGTCGCCAGTCTGCTTGATGCGTTCGAGCACCTTGCGGTTGGCCCCACCACGGATGCCTTGGGTTGCGAGCAGGCCAATCTTCAGGTTCGGGTGAACACCACCATACGGACCTTTGCCATAGGCACCTTCGCCGTAGCGTTTCTTTGCCCATTCGAGCAGGTGTCGGGCCTGCTCGAACCAGTAGCAGCATAGGTCGGAGGTTTTGGGGATGTCGTACTGATCGTACATCGCTGCGATGTAGTCGTCGGGCAGGCCGTGTTGACGAAACAGCTTGGATCCGAGGAATGGAGGATTGCCGATGATGCAGTGGCTAGCCGGCCAATCTGCACGCCCAGTGCACCGTGCCCCCTTTCGCCACACAGCGAGCGGCTCGCCATTCTCGTCTGCCCAAGCCAGGATCGCGTCGCGATTCTCAATGCTGGTGATCGGCTCCAGGATCGGATCGCGGGGCGCGTTGAAACCGTTGCCCTCCATCCATTGAAGATAGCCGATCCAGATCACCACCTGGGCCAACTCGGCGGCGTATGGGTTGACCTCCAAGCCGTGCAGTTGCGTTGGCCGCACATGAGGCAGCAGGCCGCCCAGGCCGATGTCAGGCCTGGCTGCATGGGTAAGCACCTCCTTCTCCAGACCCAGCAGTTGCTGGATGGCGACGTAAAGGAAGTTGCCAGAGCCGCACGCGGGGTCGAGGATGTTCACCGATGCGAGTTCGAGCACGAACCCTCGCAGAAGATCACTGATTTCGTCATTGGCCTTGCGACGCGTCTCGGCTGTCTTCGCCTTGCGACGCCGTTCTAGCTGCTGATTCACCTCATCCTGCACCTGCTGCCACCGCCGGCGGAGCGGGGCCATCACCACCGGCTCGACGACAAGCAGAATGTCCTCACGGCTGGTGTAGTGGGCTCCGATCTGCGCCCGTTTAGTAGGGTCGAGCGAGCGTTCGAACAAGGTGCCGAAGATGGAGGGCTCGACCTGCGACCAGTCCTGCTTTGCGGCCCGGCTGAGCACGTCGATCTCGTCGGTCGTCAGGTCGAACGCGGGCTCGTCCCGTCGGAAGAGCCCGCCGTTGAACCAGGGGATGCGTTCGAAGCCGTACGCGCCGCCATCGGCCATCTTGTCGAACAGTTCGGTTAGGCGATCGGTCAACCCCTCGGGGCTGTCGTGCCACTGCTGGAGCATGCGGGAGAACAGCCGGTTCGGCAGGAGCCCCACGTCCTCGGCGAAGAGGCAGAACATGCACTTCATCAGGAAGTGGGCGGTGGCGTGTGGCTCGTGGCCGCGATCCCGCAGGGCCACAGCCAGCTTGGCGAACTGGTCGGCCACCTGCTCGGTAATGGCCTCGGGCGTGCGGTCGGGGCGGAAGCTGTAGGGGTTGGTGAAGACGCGGCGGAGCTTGTCGAGGTTCTCCGGCTGATCAAGGTCAACCAACTTGATCGCGTGCACCTGTTTCGCGGTGCCGGTGAAGTTGGTGTGGATCTCGATTCGGGTGATGTCGCTGACGATCAGCAGCGGCGGATTGTCCAACGCCTCGCGGTACTGGCTCAGCTGCTTGTACGCGTCATGGAGGTCCTTGTGCTTTCCCTTGCGCTTGTACTCCCAGGCGAACTTGCCCTTCCACCACACGTCGGCGAAGCCATACGCCCCCTTGGCCCCCTTCGAGGCCCCGTCGGTAACGGAGACGCCTTTCTCGAACGTGTACTCGGCCCCCGTGGCGTCGTGGCTGGCCGGCGTGGGCTGGCCGAGCATCTGGCACAGGTTGATGAAATGTTCCTGGCTGGCGGCGCGTTCGGAGAGCTCCGCCTTCGACCAGATGCTGATGAAGCGCTGCGGTGTCATGGGCCCGGAAGGGGCAGTCGTGCTCATGTCGTGTATTGTGGCGGATGATGTCGACTGTCGCCAGCCAAACTCTTTGCGCGAGCGGGTGGAATCACCGTCTCGTGTTCTTCGACCGTAGCTTGGCCAGCACTGCTTTGCCCTCTTCTATTGGGTCACGTCCGAGCGCCTCACAGACCCACACCCATTCCAGCAGATCGAGCCGGCGCTGTCCCTGCTCCAAACGGCTTACGAAACTCAATTCTCTCCCCAGTTTTGCCGCAAGATCCCGCTGGGAAAGGCCGGCCGCGTGACGCATTGCTTTCACGGCTTCGGTAATGTTTCGGTACGCGGGGTGGTGGAGTGATTCCGTCATAGACGAAGATCGTCCGCACGGCCACTCTTGACCGCTAAATGCGGTCGGGCTATGCTGGCGGTCGTCGCGTGGAACTCACTGGTACGCGAAGGGGCCACGGTGCCGTGCACAGGAGGGGGCATGATTGCCCCGGGAGCGCCCGGCTGTTCCGTGACAGCGAGTGTTTTCACATTGCGTTTGAGGGCTCAGAAGATGATCTTGGAGCCGTGTCAATGAAAGCCTGCGCTATCCTGTCCTGTGTCTTCGGGCTAATGGGCATTTTTGTGTTCGGCATTCCTTTGGGCATGGCGGCCATTGTTCTCGGGGTAATCGGTGGCGTCGGGGGTTATTCCTACGCGTGGGCTGGCATGACGCTCGGGATCGTCAACGTGCTCTACGTCTCGTATTGGCTGCTCCGGATGATGGGGGAGATCTGATCTTGGCAGTTATGGGTACTGGCGGCGAAATGCTGCGCTGCCCGCTACATGTGCGGGCGGGACGCCGTGGAGGCTGGCCAGGCATACTCCTTCATCATGTGCCTGGCGACGCTCTTTGCAATGGGATGAGCCGGCATGGCATTGTTGTCAAGGGAAAAACGTCATGAAGGTCACCTGCCCCAATTGCGACAAGAGCTATCAGCTGGCGGACCATCTGGCGGGCCGGCGCGTCAAGTGCAAGACGTGTCAGCACGTGTTTGTTGCTCAGGCTGAGATGGCGGCTGTCGCCGTTCCAGCGCCGGTCAGCTTTCAGGCAGAATCAGAACCAGTGAAGGCTCCGGCGGGGCCGACAACCACTCCTCGCGAGTATTACGACCAACTCCCATGGTACCGCAAGGGGCACATCATGAGTCCGCTTGTCGTGATCGGCCTACTCATGTGCGGATATGGATGGATCCCGATCGTGGTGGCACTATGGACCGGACCGATTTACCACTACCCGAAACTGGATGCCAGCGAATTGCGAGAGTGGCCTGCGTGGAACAAGTACGTTTTCGCGGGAGTGCTGGTGCTTGTGTTGATCCTTACGTTCGCGCGGCTGGTCGACGGGGTGATCCACGGAGGTACGTAGTACGTGATCGGCGGAGGCGGTTGGTCTGTCAGTTGTCATCGCCGAGTACTGCCACGTTTTTTTTGCGTCCGTTTCCGCATGGTTTCGGCCATGGCGCTCAGAAGTTCGAGATCATCGTCGGGCAGATCGCGAATGATGCGCATGATGGCTGCTATCGCCGGGGGGCTGGAGGTTGAATCCTCGTCCAGCCCCAGCAGGTGGTCAGCGGAGACGTGGAGGGCGAGGGCAAGGCGTCGCAGGTTGTCAAACGAAGGCTTACGTCGACCGCCCTCGATCTGCGCGATGACACTCTGCTGGAGGCCGGCCGCTTCGGCAAGCTCTGCTTGCGTCATGCCACATTGTTGCCGTGCGGCCAGAACACGGTTTGGCAAATCGGAGGGGTTGACAGTCATAGCGAATTCGCAATAATAAAAATAGCTATTCAGGTATCGTCGTGATCATGGCACGGGTTGAGTGGTATTTGGATTTCCGGAGCAAAACGATGTGGACAGGTGAACATGGTGACCTTGTGACGTTGAAAGATGGCCCGATGCGAAAACTTTTCGTCGCAGGGCTTTCTTCGTTGCTTGCGGATCTGGGGAAGGTGCCCGCCGATACGCCGGCAACCGGCATTCAGATGTTTGACGAGCTTTCGCGCGACCAACAATTGATGCTCCTGTGGCAGGTTGCTGAGCCACTCCTGGTCGAGGCGTGTCCGGCTCCCGAACCGACGATTCATCTGGATCTTACCGTAGCAGCCATCTACCGGCACGCACTCGATCGCACATTGCAGGAGGTGCACGGCCGTGTGGTGTCGCGAACGTGGCGACAGATCGTTTTGGACGTTCAGCGGGCACTGGACCTGATTCGCTGTGTGGAGATGGACACACGGGATGAAGGCAAGTGGGAATCCGTTGTTGAAATCGCCCGGGACCGGCTGGTTCGGACGGAACTGGCATGGGAACACCTGGACCGCATGCTGGACGATCCTGGGCTCGCCAGGCGTGCGCGGGAGGGCTGGGATTTGCCACGGGACTATTTCTGTGCGGTCGCGCCCGACCCGACGCCCCAAGAGGCATCTGCCGCAAAGGAAAGGCTTGCGAAATTCACGGACAGCGGTCTGGCGAGTGAATCACCTGCTGCCGAACCGCGTGAGTTGTTGATAGCAGCGTCGCTGCGAAATCTTGTGGATCTGCCGGAGGATGAGCCGCTCTACGCGCTTTACCGCCGGGGCGATCCGCAGGCCGTCGGCGTCTTCTGGTCCAAACCCGACGCGTATAAGGCAGGGATGCACTTCGACAAGCCGGCAGTGGTGAAGAAAATTCGAGGCGGCGTCCGGCAAAGGAGGCAGGACCATGGAGCGGCGACTGACAAGACTGGTGACTGAGGCCATCGTCCGTAAAGCGACGCAGTTCATCACGGCAGCCAACATGGATTGGTGGTGGCAGGCGCTGGAGTCACAGGAACCCGAACTGACTGGGTGGGTCTGGCATCAGGCCGACTGCATTCAGCAGCCATTGCAGGCTGGCAGTCCCAGCCCCTCGCCCTACGACACAACGCGCAGCACGCAATGGATCCTGCTGACCACCTTTCTGTCGATGCGGCTCGGGCATGACCGCCTGTGGCGGCGCACGATGCAGACCAGTGGTTTGAGGCGGCTTGACCCGGATGCATCACAATGTCAACCGTTCACCCTGGACAGACGAGCACACTACTTTCGTTCGCCCGAAGACCGGCTGGTGACCCGTACCACGATGGCTTGGGCATCCTCACTTTTCCGGTCGAACTACCTGACGTGCAAACTTACGGAGGTGGAGCCCACGCTTGCCCGGCACATTGTCTGCGAAGTGGAACAAGTGGCCGTGGTGCTGAAAAGGATGCGCTATTGCGAGAAGGCAATCGCCATGTTGGAAAGCAACATGGCGCACACGGTGTTGGTGGCGGCCGAAGCGATCCGGGCAGGACACTTCCGATTCTGGAAAGGCACGGCGCTGGAGCCGGTCCTCTGCAAACTGGATCCCAGCTTTGCATGATGCTCGGGCGAGATAGGCTGATTTGATGATGTGTGTCACAGGAAAACGATAGCAGCGCATGAACGTGGCCTTCGGGGAACGTGTTCTCAGGATCCACACCGAGCATAGGTTGATGACTCGAAGGAGACCGAGGCCAGTCGAGGGATGAGCAGAGAGGTATGGCATGTGGCTTGTACACAACGAACCGATCCATCTGACGCATGCGAGGGGAAAACTATTCCGATGTGGTGTGTCGGCATTTGCCAGACGGCTGATGGAACACGACTTTCCAAACGTCGGTTGTCCTCCGTTCGATCTGCTGGGGATACGACCCAAACTCGCCTGCCTCGAAACGGTGGCCAGAGCACTGCTGGGGCGAGGGCGGCCGACGAACTGTCCGAACCTATGGACGGATGCTGCCGTCTTTGCCACGCTGCGGCATCTTGAGCAGGCCGCGGCGAACCAGACCCACTTTGAACCCGACCTCGCTTTTCCGTGGGGCCGGCTCGTACGCGATGCGGCGTTCGAAGAACAAGGTGGCGTTTGGTGGCTGTTGCAGAAGGGAGCAGCGCAGCGATCCACCATTCATCTGCTGCGACAGCGATGGACCAATCTCGATTGGTCATGGGTGGAAAGATCCGCATCGCCGGAACGGGATTGGCTGAGGCAGGGACACTATCTGTTCCAGGATGATGACGCATTCGCCCGGGCATTGCCTCCTTCCTTTTTCCTGGTTCGACCGTCGGAACCTACGCCGGACGAATCTGGCCGACATCGTACGTATCTGCTGGGGCTGGCGAGAGCCAACCCGGCGCATAGGAGGCGTCGGTCGCAAACGGTGGATGAGGAGCCACGTCCAATTGTTGAGCAGGTACGTCGAGTCTCCAGACGAATCAGTTTCTAAACATTCAAGGCCGTGCCGCCGCGATCAAGCGGTCACAGGAGGAGGAACAGATGATGAGCAACGTCACCAGCCATCAGATCTGCGACGAACGAACTGCCAATCGCATCGCCAGGCGCATCAATGCTGCCCGAAGCTACGCCAAGCACGTCGATGAATGGGCAGCCGCCGAAATCCGTCGCGCCCAGAAGCAGGAAGAACGTCTGCTGCAATGGTTCGCCCCGCGGTTGGAGGCATGGGCGAGGTGGCGGCTCGGAGGGGGCCGCCGCCGCTCCATTGCCTTGCCCGGGGGCACGTTGAGCCTGCGCCGACAACCTGTGCGTCCCACCGTGGTGGCGGAGGCGGAGGTTCTCGCGTGGTGTCGTGACCATCTTCCCGCCGCAATCGAACTCGACGTGCGGGTTGCAGGGCCGCAGGTGATTACGGTGCGGCAGTGGCTGGAGCAGACGGGGTTGGAGGCGGAGGCAGTGGAGAAACTGCGGCGCAGAATCGTTGCTGAGCACGTGAAGGTGAGCGGCGAAATGCCGCCCGGCATGGAGATGGGCGGTGGTGATGAGCGGCTGTACATCAGCTAATGCAGATCGTGAAGCTTCCGGCCACGCAGCCTTGGTGGCCACCGTCTCGTCCTCCGAGTATCCCGGTCCGTACCAAGGGCAGTGAGTCAGCTGAACAAGTTGCATGTCATGCGTTGTTTTCGGCGCGGCTGACATCGCGTGCCTCATCGCTTCCCAGCAGGAGAATCCATCCATGAACACGGCTACGCATTGGAAGGTGGACGTCACTAAAATCCTCTGCCGCTCAGAAATCACCACGGTCCTGGCCGACCTGAAGCGGAAAGAACCCCGATCAGTGAACACGCGACAGAACTTGATCATCTTCCGGCTGTCCACCTGCTGCGGCCTGCGGGCCTCGGAGATCGTCGGGCTGAACCTCGGTGATCTGCGGGTGGGCGTGACGCGTCCCTACATCAATGTACGCAGGACGATTGCCAAGGGCGACAAGGCACGCCGGGTCCCGCTGTGGTGGGACGCCGGCACACTCGCGGACCTCGAGGCGTGGAAAGTGCATCGGCAGGCGAACGGTGCATCCGCAGGCGATCCGCTGATCTGCACCCAGTGTCGCGGCAACGAAGGCAAGCGGCTGGATCGGTTCAACCTTCGCAAGCGCTTCCTCGCCGCGTGCAGTTGTCTCGGTGACGATCGCGTGGCTGACCTGACCATCCATCACGGCCGGCACAGCTTCGTCTCCCACGCTCTGGCAGGCGGTCGCTCACTGGCCGAGGTGCGGGATGCGGCCGGCCACAGCAATGTGGCGATCACCTCGATCTACACCCATGTGGCGGTGGACGACGAAGGTGAAACGGGACACCTGTTCGTCTTCTGATGCCTGCAAAAGCTAGATTGACTGGTGGCGTCGACTTCTGAACGACGTAAAACAACACGTCACAAGAATCGCAACCAGCCGGTCCTTGAATTACATTAGGTGAACTTAATACTCCCCCCCTTTGACATACGAGTACTAGCCGCCCCCGCAGGATAGGGAGGGCAGGTCACAACACACGACATATGTAGCATGTCGAAGAGGGTACCCTTGGCGAGTGGTTCGACGAGGCGGCCGAGAGTTACAATACGCTGACCGATATGACGATCAGGAATCGCCGCCAGACGTCGGGTCAGAATGAAAGATGTTTATGGTCGAAACAAAAGCACTCAAACCCAACACCTTCTTCATTAAAGTCTTTGGATCCGGTTTGCCCGAAGTGGACGGCCTCTTCGTACCTTCAACCGTAACCCCCGCCAAATCCGAGTCGGGAACCGTCCCAATCAATGTTTGTGGTGCACATCTTCATCGGCGTCACACCTCCGTCTGCCGGTTTTTGCCCATTGGCGCTCCCTCTAACGTAACGCCGTTAAGATGGGGCAAATGAACCGCTACGAAGCCCCATCTTCCGAGTCGCAGCGCGAGGTCCTCACGGGTCTGACGGAGACGGTCAGGAAGAGCCTTTCTCTGCTGATCCCACCCGAGAAATCGTGGCAGCCGACCGACTACCTGCCCGACCTGACTGCTCCGGACTGGCACGAGCAGTTGGCCGAGTTTCGCGAGCCAGCCAAGGGCCTGTCCGACGAGGTGCTCGTCGTGCTCGTGGGCGACATGGTCACCGAAGAGGCGCTGCCCAGCTACTCGGTGTCACTGAACATCATTGCCCAGGATTTCGAGGGCACAAGCGATGCCCCGTGGGCCCGCTGGCTGCGCGGGTGGACTGCCGAGGAGAACCGCCACGGCGACCTGCTCAACGCCTTCCTCCGCCTCACCGGCCGAGTCGAGATGAAGTCGGTCGAGCTCACGGTCCACCACCTGCTCAACAACGGCTTCAACCCGCGGGTGCACCCCGATCTCTACGCGGGCCTGGTCTACACCGCCTTTCAGGAGCGAGCGACCAAGATCTCGCACAACAACGTCGGCAAGCTCGCCGCCGCCGAGGGCAACGTCGCCCTGGGCAACATCTGCCGACGCATCGCCGGCGACGAGGCCCGTCACGAAATGTTCTACACCCGCATGATGAGCGCGGTGCTGGAGCAAGACCCAGCGGGCGGCACGATCACCGCTGGGAACATGCTGCGGCGCATCATCGCCATGTATGACGGCAAAGATCCCGACCTGTTCGACCACTTCTCCGTGGTCGCCCAACGGCTCGGCGTCTACACCGTGCGTGACTACGCCAGCATCGTCCGCCATCTTGTGGACACATGGGGCATTGCCAATCTGCCATTGACGGGCAAGGCGGCGCGGGCCCAGACCTTTCTCTGCCAGCACGCCGAGCGCGTCGAGTTGCAGGCGGACAGGGTCGCCGAACGCATTGCGCAGGAGCCGCGCATTCGCTTCAGTTGGATCCACGATCGGTTGGCGTGACGGCCGTGGAACCCCGCGAAGAGCTTGAAAAGGCGTCAGGCCGGCTCCAGCAGCACCGTCAGGACGACCCGCGTGTTCACCTGCATCGTACCACCGACTTGCTCAATGCGCTCGCGACGCGCACCGGCAGAGGCTTTGTCGCCATCCGGAAAGCTGGCAAACTGCAGTTCGAAACAAACTCGCCAACTGCTTAGATTACTCGGGCAACCGCACGCCCCTCCAGATAAGCCCCCTACGCCCTGATAGGTGGGCGGGCCATGCGCTCGGTGTCGTGCCGGGCCAACTCGCCTCTGGTCATCTGCTGCGGAGTATGGATCTCGGCTTCGATGACCGCGCAACTGGATTGCATGGTGGTCACATTCAAAATCTTTGCCAGCGATGACACGCCTCGCGGGATGGCATCTGGGGCTTTGTTGTCGCAAATCCATCCAGTTGCGTCGGCCTTGTCTATGCCGTCGCCTCAACTCGCCCGTGCCGCTGTTTGTCACGTTGCCAACAGGCGAACGACGCAACGGTAAAACCCAGCAGGACAGGCAGGAACATTTCCAACCCTTCTTCCTTCGATTGCATCATCTGCTGTGCCATGTCCGGGATGGTGATGCCGAACATGTCCTCGGCGATCGCCGGCGTCCGATCCAGCACCTTGCTCCCGATGCCAACCGCCACAACGATGAGCAGCAGTTGTGCCCACGGCATGCGGTGGGGTTCCTGATGGCGAAGATAACGGTAACAGGTAAGACCGACGACGATGAAGCAGGCCACGCCTGCTGCGACGATCACGCCGATCAACAGTCGCTGCGTGAGGGGGAAGCTGGGATCAATGTAGTAGCCGATCTTCAGCACGCTGTAACCGGCGAAGTGTTTGTGCCAGTCGGCTTCACGCGCTGCGGCAAGCAGACAGACAAACGCCGCTGCCGCCACCCGCCACGTGAACGGACGCAAGATGATGAACATAGCTGATGCAACCCCCAACCAGAGCCACAGGCTGGTTACTTCAAACAAGCCTGACTCGTCTGCATAGAGCCATCGACGCGACTGTTCGCTCGTGAAGTACCATGGCAAAAGACTCAGCATAATTGTCGCTACGACGAGCGTCAGCAGTGTGGCACGTGTTAACGGGGAAGATGGTAGCACGCAGTTGGTCCTTTCATGCGGCTGGCTTGAGCGGTCAGGCTGGCCGGACAGTCGTCGACGTTCCAATGGATTAACGTACGTGGTGTGGCAACAAGGCAAGTTGCGGTTCTGGTGATGGAAGTACCTCTCCTCCAAGTCGTTGCCAAGCAGCAAGCCAAGCTCGTGCTGTGAACCGACCGTACGTTCAGCACCACCGGGCAGGTACAGCGCGTCGAAGTCGACCGGTGATCCAGTGAACGGTCAACCACGACGCCGATTCGAAGCGGGATTCTGCTCCATGTTCAGATTCGATTGGATACTTTACGATCCCTTGGCGGATGACTCGGCAACGGCATGCCTGCTTGCCTGTGCATGAGCCCATGCCAGCGCTGCGACACCGAGCAGGACGGGCAACAGCAGTTCCAGGCCTTCTTCGCCGGCACGCAGAATGTGGTATGCCGTGCCGTCCACGACGATGCCGAACGACGCGTGCAGGAAGCCCGGCATCTGGTCGAAGGCCTCGGCGATGCCCATTGCCGCCAGCACAATGAGCAACACCTGTACCCAGCCTTCGCGCAGCCCTCGGCTCTGGCGTAGTAGATGGAACAGCACCATCAGGGTTGCCAGGCCGAGGACCACCCCGACGGCGATGATCGCGCTACCCTGTTCGTGCCATGTCTGATACCACCGACCTTCGATCACCCCGGCCAAGAGGCACGTGCCAGCCAATGCGGCCACACGCCACCAGGCCATCGTCCGCCACAGGGCGACCAGGCTCACACCCAGCCCCAGCCATAGCCAGACGCTGATTTTTTCAAAGACGCCCGTACCATCCGCGTACAGCCATCGGCTGGTCTGGTCGCTCAGCAGCACCGTCGAAATCGTCACCGCCAGCAACGTCAGCACAATCCCCAGCACTGCCGAGCTTGTGGACGTGTTGACGAGTCGATCCCGCATCCGTTGCCAGTTGAGGCTGATCACGCCGGCCAGTCGCGAGGCCGCCGGCTGTCGCGCATCGTCGTCCCCAAACAGTCGGCGGCGACGGGACGGGTCGGCCACGGCTTCGGACGCCTCGGCCGTGGGCTGGCGGGCAATCACCTGGATTTCGATCGCCAAGTGCGACAGGGCTGTCGCGGCGCGGCGGTTGAGCCGGTACCACCATTCCAGGTTTTCCAGTGGTGCGAGAACCCCGCCGGAGATGCAGCGGAACGCCTGCACGCGTTCGACTTCAAGATCAGTCGTCTGGCGGATCAGCTTGACGAATGATTGCTGGGTGAACACCTGCACGTGACCGCGATGGCGGTCGGTCAGCCGATCCAGGTGCGGCACGATGTGGCGTCGCACGGCCGCGAGGCCGGGCGGGAAACTCGGCACGCCCAGGATGGCGATGCCGCCGGGCCGCAGCACCCGGCCGATCTCCGAAAGCACGAAGTCCGCCCGGTGCAGATGCTCAAGCACCTGCTCGCAGATCACGATGTCGAACGCACCATCCTCGTAGGGCAGGCCCTGCTCGGCATCGTGCATACGGTAGTGCCAGCGATCGGCTTCGAAGATGCGGTTCGTCGCCTTGGGCTCGTTGTCCATGCCGTGGAAGGTGATGCCTTCGTCCAGGCCCGCCGCCTTGAGGTACTTCAGCGTTCGCCCTTGAGCAGCGCCGATGTCCAGCAGTGCCAACGACCGATCGGCATCGTCATTGGTCGCCAGTTTTTCGCGAAAAGCCCGCACCGCATCCACCATGCCGGGGTAACGCGCAAGTCGCAGGTGGTATCGCCGCTTCGAGGGTTCAACACCGAATGCAAGTTTTTCAGCCATGAGCTTCATCCTGTTTGCAGTAGCCCGTACGGTTGACTGCAAGTAAGCGATCGGGATGGTCGGATTGCCGTCGATACTATTCGACTGGCTAATAGGGAGGCGACCGAAATGTCGTCAGATGCTTGGAACCGAGCGGACATTTTGATTTTTAAGCCGGGGTCCGTCGGTGCATCGAGGAGCCACAATATGCGTGCGACCACCCGTTCACGGTGGCGTGCAACTGCCTGGGAGGGGGACAGGCGCGGCGTCGGTCAGCAGGGGGAATGTTTCAGGCATGACGGATCGATTATAGACGTTGAGCAGTCGATCGCCACCTTTCCTATGTACGATCCATGCTCGCCACCGCAGCCCATGGCTATAAGCGCCCTCCTGCACGTCGCAGTCACTGGTGGCGACGTTTCAAAGCCGCGCGTGAACAGCGTCCTTCTTTATGATGTGCCGCGACGGGTGGGATGTTGTCTCGAAAGTGGAGCCAGTCATTCCGGCACGCCGCGACACGTTTCGCAATGAAGGAGTCACCCTTGCTTGCCTGGCTGGAAGAATACGAAGCGTTGCTCTGGTCGCTGACGGCGTTAAGCGTCTTCATGTTCGTCGCTACGTTGATCGCGATGCCGCTGCTGATTGCGCGTTTGCCGGCGGACTACTTCACCCGCCGGCCGGTGCGGGACTGGCCCACGCGTCATCCGGCGGTGCACCTGCTGCTCGTGGTGGCCAAGAACGCGCTTGGGCTGGTGCTGCTGCTGGCGGGGCTGGCGATGCTGGTGCTGCCCGGGCAGGGGTTGTTAACGATCTTCGTGGCGATCATGCTGCTGGACTTTCCGCGCAAGCGCGATCTGGAGCGCTGGCTGATCCGCCGACGGCCGATCTTTCGCGCCGCAAACTGGATTCGCGCCAAGCGTCACCGGCCGCCGCTGGAACTGCCTGAAGCGCATCGGGAGAAGCGACGGTGATGCCAACGATTGGCTGTTCGTGCTGACGGCGTTGCAAGGCAACGTACGCGACACCGCTACCGCATCGCCAGCCAGGTGATGTACGCCATGTAGCCCACTGCCAGCAAGCCGCCTTCCCAACGTGATAGCTTCCGTTGCGACAGCGCCATCGGCAGTAGCGCGGCGGCGAAGCCGGTCATCACCAGCAGATCGATTCGTCCACCGGCGGGCAGGTCGGTGGGGGCGAGCGTGACGGTCAGGCCCCAGATGAACAGCAGGTTGAAGATGTTCGAGCCGACGATGTTGCCCACCGCCAGGTCGGTCTGCCCCCGCCGGGCGGCAACGATGGAGGTCGCCAGTTCCGGCAGGCTGGTGCCTACTGCCACGAGGGTGAGGCCGACGATCACGTCCGGGATGCCCGCCGCCTGCGCGAAGCCCAGCGCTCCGCGGACGGTCAGTTCGCCGCCGCCGACCAGCAGCAACAGGCCGCCGCCGACCAGGGCCGCGAGGCGCACGCCAGATGCCGTGGGAACCGTCTCACCCCCAGCGGTGACGACCGGTGTGGTGAAATAAGCGTCGCTGTCGTGCTGACGCAAGGCGTCGCCGAGCGTGTAGTAGAGGAAGACCCCGAACAGCAGCAGAAGCATTAATCCGTCGCCGCGCGTGAAACGGTCGGCCCCGCCTTCGGTGAGGCTGTTGAGCCCCAGCACGACGGCGGCGAGGCTGGCCAGCAGCAGCATGGGGATTTCGCGGGTGACAATCGAACGGTGGATCACCAGCGGATACGCCAGCGCGGTGATCGCTAATAGCAGCCCGACGTTGGCAATGTTCGAGCCGACGACGTTGCCGAAGCCGATGGCGCTGTCGCCCCGGATCGCTGCCGCCAGATTGACCACCAGTTCCGGTGTGCTTGTGCCGAAAGCGACCACCGTCATGCCGACGATGACCGGGGCCACGCCCAGCCGCTCGGCCAAGGCACTCGCTCCGCGAACGAGCAGTTCGCCGCCTGCAATGAGGACCGCCAGACCGACAAGCAGCAGCAGAAGGTGCAGCATGGAAGGGATTGTACGACAGGCTCGTGCTGAGCAAACTTGAAGCCTGCCCGGCTACAGGGGGAACCTGCCTCTTCCGCTCAGCTATGATTTTCAAATCATGACACTGCTGTTGACTTACTTGTTCGTGGCCCTGGCGATCTCGTTCTTGTGTTCGCTGCTGGAAGCGGCGCTGCTGAGCGTGCCGCGCTCGCACGTGGCGGTGATGGTGGAACAGGGCAGCCGAGCGGGCCAACGGCTCCAGCAGATGAAGGACGACGTGGATCGACCGTTGGCGGCGATCCTGACACTGAACACCTTCGCCCACACGCTGGGCGCGGCAGGCGTGGGGGCCCAGGCGACGCTGATCTGGGGCGAGGTGTGGGTGGGCGTGGTCAGCTTCGTGGTCACGCTGCTGATCCTGATCTTCTCCGAGATCATCCCCAAGACCCTCGGGGCCGTGCACGCCAAGGGGCTCGCCGGCTTCACCGCCTGGACCGTGCACGGCATGATCTTGATGTTGTTGCCGGTGGTGCTGGTGTGTGACTGGATTTCCAAGCTGCTGTCGGGGCGCAACCAGGCGGTGCCGCTGATCAGCCGTGACGAGGTGCGCAGCCTCGCCCGGCTGGCCCACGAGGAAGGGGCGATCGACCAGAGTGAGGCCCGGGTGATGCGCAACCTCATCGCCCTGCGTGAGGCGACGGTCGAGCAGGTGATGACGCCGCGCACCGTGGTGTACACGCTTCGGGCAGACCAGACGGTGCGGGAGGTCACGGAGGGCGAGCCGCTGCGGTTTGCCCGTGTACCGGTGGTCGGCGAGTCGCTGGACGACGTGAAAGGGCTGATCTACCGTCACGACCTGTTCAAGGCCCGGAGCGACGGACGGGCGGACGCCACGCTCGGCGAACTGGCCCAACCGGTGCATGCGGTGCCGGAGGTGGCGAAACTGCCGGCCGTCCTCGAGGAGTTTCTTCAGCGCCGGGCGCACTTGTTCCTCGTGGTGGACGAGTACGGCGGCACGGCGGGCATCGTCACGCTCGAAGACGTGCTGGAAACGCTGCTGGGGGTGGAAATCATGGACGAAACCGACGCGGTGGAGGACATGCGGCAACTGGCGAAGCAACTGCTGAACGCTCGAAGGCGAGGCGAAGGTCGTCGGTAGCTTCAAGTTCGCCATTCGCCTTGCATCTGTGGCGAAGAGCCTGCCATTGCCGTACCATCTGGCCTTGGGACGATGCTCTGATACTGGTTTCACCCGCAGCCGATACCTGACGGACAAGACAGAAACAGCCGATTTTGATGACGGGCACGAAAGATCTCCATCGTTCTTTGATCGACACACCCCGCGCTAGGCGGCGCAGGGTGACCCGGAAGCATTGTGCCCGTCATGCCCCGCTGGCGGCGCTTGCCGTGGCATGGTGCCTGGCAGTGTTGCTGCCGCAGCCGGCGGTCGCGTCAGCCCATGCAAGCCCGCATGACCCGGCCCGCTTTGATGCGCCGTCGCTTTTCATGACGGCCGCCGCGCGTGTCTCGTCCCCCCGCTACAGCTGGCCACGTTCCAGCAAGGCCGGATCATCGATCGCGGGCGTCTTCCGGCCCGCCAATATTCGCGTGAGCTCGTCCCCTGGTCCTGAACCTGTATGGTGCGTTCGTGATCGCTTGTCGACCGTCCTGGCCGCGGGTGGTGAGCGGCGCGGCAAGGCCGACGAGCAGCCTTCCAGTGCAATCACGACGGCCTGGCTCGACGCATTGTTTTTCACACCGGCTCGGGATGCCGCCTTGGTGGATCCCGTCGGTGGCGAATGCGCCCGACGCGGCATGCGTACGGCCGGGCGGCATCCGCCTCTGCAGTAACCTCACATCCCCGGTTCTCGGGGTAGCGCACAGCCTACTCGTACTGCCGCGTGCCAGCGCTCGGGTTGATGTTGCCCAGCGGAGACGGTCTGAATCGATCGTCCCTATGCCTGGTGCCCCCGGAAATGCCCTGCACGCGATTGTTCACCGGGCCGCAGTGATTCGATAAACGCTATGCCGGATATTCCTCTACTACTTCTGATCGCCGGTTTTCTGATTCTGCTGAGCATTCTGACCAGCAAGGTTTCGGAACGGTTCGGCGTGCCGGCGCTGCTGCTGTTCCTGGGCGTGGGCATGCTGGCCGGGTCCGATGGCATCGGCGGGATTCACTTTGACAACGCCCTGGTCGCCAACTTCGTCGGCACCATCGCGCTGGCCTACATCCTCTTCTCCGGCGGCCTGGACACCAGTTGGCAGAACATCCGCCCGGTGCTGTGGCGCGGCCTGACGTTGTCCACCCTCGGCGTGCTGATCACGGCGCTGCTGCTGGGCCTGTTCGTCTGGCTGGTGCTGGACTTCTCGTTCACCGCGAGCCTCCTGCTGGCCGCGATCGTGTCCTCGACCGACGCGGCGGCTGTGTTCTCGGTGCTGCGCTCGCGGGCCGTGAGCCTCAAGGGCAAGCTGCGTCCGCTGCTGGAACTGGAGTCGGGCAGCAACGACCCGATGGCCATCTTTTTGACAATCGGCCTGATTCAGTTGCTGACCGTGCCGGACGCCTCCTGGCTGGCGCTGCTGCCGAGCTTTCTGCTGCAGATGTCGCTTGGCACGGCGATCGGCCTGGGAACGGGAAGCCTCGCGTCGCTGGTGCTCAACCGCATCCGCCTGGACTACGAAGGCCTGTACCCGGTGCTGAGCATGAGCATCGTCGTGATGGTCTTCGGCTTGGCCGAGACGGTCGGCGGCAATGGGTTCCTGGCGGTGTACCTGTGCGGCATCGTGCTGGGCAACCACGATTTCATCCACAAGCGCAGCCTCATGCGGTTCCACGACGGGCTGGGCTGGCTGATGCAGATCAGCATGTTCCTCGTGCTCGGGCTGCTGGTCTTCCCGTCGCAGCTGCCCACCGTCATCGGCTCAGGGCTGCTGGTCTCGGTGTTCCTGATGTTCGTCGCCCGGCCGATCGCAGTCTACATCGGCCTGTGGCGCAGCCAGTTCGACCTGCGCGAGCGAACGCTGGTCGCCTGGACCGGGCTGCGCGGAGCGGTGCCGATCGTGCTGGCGACCTTCCCGCTGCTGGCTGGCTACCCGCAGTCGGAGCTGATCTTCAACATCGTGTTCTTCGTCGTGCTGACCTCGGTCCTCCTGCAGGGCAAGACACTGATGCCCCTGGCCCGCTGGTTGGGGGTGGACGAGCCGCTGGCCTCACGCCCGCGCTATCCGCTGGAGTTCGAGCGGACGGAGAACATGCACGGTGAGACACGGGAGTTCGAGATTCAACCCGACGCGGCAGTCGTCGGCAAATGCATTGAAGACCTTGAACTGCCCTCGGACGTGCTGATCCTGCTGATTCACCGTGGCGAGCGCTTCGTCGTCCCACGCGGCCAGACGCGCATCGAGCCGCACGACGCACTGCTGGTGCTGGCGGAGCCGAACCTGCTGCATGTCGCTCGTCGCGTGCTGGAAGTGAAAGCTTCCGCGACGAAACCGGCCGTGGATGCGGGCGTTTGTTCGGAAAAAACCGGCCACAGTGATAATACGGGGTAGCGCCCGAACCAACGGCCTGGGAATCACGTTCTACAACAGGCAACCACCGAAAGACTGCAAGGCGTCACGGTATTGAAAACAGACGGCAACGATCCACGGTTCCACTGCTCCTACACATGCTTCGGCACGTGGCGCGGTGCTGTGGCGGATCTTTGCCTTAACAAGGCTCCGATGACCTTCTTGACTCTTGTCTGGTGCGCTGCTGCGCTGCTTCAACAGGCCACGGCGGCTCAGCTGTCGCCGGGCTCCAGTCAACACGCTTACGTGGCGGCGGTGCAAAACGTCCAGGCTCTCGCACCGCGTCCGTTCCACTCCACCGCAAACCGGTCGCGGTTCGGGCCGTCCGGGGGGAGCGGAGGAACCGGGGTTGCTGCCCCGGCGAGTGTGGGCCTGCCGGTGGCCACCGCGGCGGGTGGCAGCGGCGCATCGCCGCCGTCGTCGAAGCCGTATCCGGAACAAGGCCGCGTCGCCAGTTTGCTGAGCGTATCAGGCACTGACACCGATTCGACTGAGGATCGACACGACCTGTCAGCCGCTGTCGCGCTGGCACGGGGCGATGAACACGCCCTGGCCCCGGGCCCACGGTTCAGGTCCGTGCACCGCGTGGCCGTGTACCTCCGCCGCGGCATGTCCACCGCCGGTCGCGATCCGCCCCCTCTGTAAAGGCCCTCGCCGTCCCCTGATCCGCCGAGCGGCCTTGGCCCTGCGGGCACCCGGCCACGATCGTGGCCCGTTGTCGCTGTGGCACTGCCGGTGTCGCGGTGCTGGCGACGGCTGGCTCTCCTTCGCTCCATCCACACCCGCATCCACCACGCCGGCTCGACGTTCCATCGTCGCCGGGCACGTCCATGGCGCGCCCAAGGTGTCGATCGCCCCGCCGGTCGATTCGGCAGCTGATTCCCCCTCTTCCCTCGAGACGATTGCAGAGAGTTTCAACCATGACCAACGAACAAAACGATACGCCCACGTCCCTCTCCTCCCCCTATGCGTATGGCGTCGGCTGGCTGTCGCTCGGCCTGGCCCTCGCGGGCATCATCCTGATCTGCATGGGCGATCCGTTCTGGCTGGGCCTGCCGAGCAGCGCCGCCGCCGCATGGAGCGGACGTTGCGCGCTTCGGCATGGCCAGGACCAACACGCCGGGGCCCACCTGGGCCTCTATCTGGGCGTGTTCAACCTTGTCTTGTGGATGCTGCTGATCGTGTTCATGCAGTACATTCTTGGAATGGACGTCTCGTCGCTGTTCGAGATCCCGGGGCAGAACGGGCGGTAGTGTCGTGCGAACAAGCTGCACCCGCCTGACTGGCTGATCGCGAGCGTGCGCAGCAAGTCGGTGGCGTGTGGGCTCTGCGACTGGATGATGCCACGGCTCCTTGCTTGCGGTGGTGAGACGCCGGGGGTCGGGGGCGCGGTCGCTGGGGTGTTCATGCGGGCTTGTATTCGGGCGGCTGTTCACGCGGACTTCGGTGTCTGGTCGTCCGCGTATCGGCCCGGCTCGAGCGGGTCGCCGGTAGGCATGTTGACCACCTGCACGCTCAATGCGGCAAGGGTAATGTAGACCGCCGGAAACATCGACATCGCGGCGAGCGCCACCCCCATGCCCGCGACGCCCATCACCCCCATCGAAATCAGCAGCACCAGATTGCCCGTCAGATAGGCGTCCGGCTGCACCGCGCCATCGTCGCGCCGCCTCCGTTGGTACAAACGACGACGGATCATGTACCCCGCCACCGCCAGCACGACAAGCGCCACTGCCGCTACCGCGTACAGCGGCCATGGAGGATCGATCACGGCCTCCAGCCCCGGACGATAGCCTACAACCAACACCGCCCCCATACCGAAAAACAGCTGCACCACCAGCAGCGCCCACCACACGCCGCGCGTGATCGTCAACGCACGTTTGGACAACATCGCTTCGCCAGCCATCGTTCCGCTCCCAGCCTTCGGCACTACCGCAACACTGCCAGGGAACGATAGCAGCCGCCGCGGGGCTCGTCAGCCCGCCTGACACACGAAGTCGGGCCGGTGCGGCTGCGGCGGTTTAACGATCACGGGATGCTGGTGGACGAGGGGGTGCTGCCGAGCACGTACCATCCGACGGCCAACTGGATGCAGCAGCAGGCGCGGAACGTGACGATGTAGACCGAAGACGAGGAGCTGGACCTGCGCTTCCTGATCCGGAATCGCGACAGCAAGTCCACCGAGGCATTCGACGAGCACTTCCGCCGGATCAGTGGCGAGCAGATCGCGAAGACGCCGTTCCAGTCGCCGGCCGCGAATTCGTTCGCCGAGTCGTGGGGTTTCGCGCCAGGAACGACGCTTTGGGCCGGGGCGGTGTGGCCCGCGTCAATGTTTCGACGCTCCCGCCATATGATTGTTGACACAATTATTGTTCGGCGTATAATATCCCCGGTGATCAAGGAATCATGACCATGGCACGTTCATCCCTGGCCCGCGACATCAAGAAGCGGCACCCTTTCGCCTCGCCCGAGGAAGAGGCGTACCTGAACCTCTGGCGGACTTTCGCCCAGTTCTCCGAGGGGATCGAGCGGCTGCTCCGCCAGCACGGGCTGTGCGGGACGCACTACAACATCCTCCGCATCCTGGCTGGGGAGAAGGCGGGCACCGGCAAGGGGCTGCCCGCGCTGGAGGTGCGACAGCGGCTGGTGACTCGGGTACCCGATATCACCCGCCTGGTGGACAAGCTGGTGGAGATGGGACTGGTCAGCCGGGTGCGCACCGAAGCGGATCGGCGCGTGGTGCAGTTGGCCATCACGGCCAAGGGTGACCGGTTGGCCAAGAAACTGGAACAGCCGGTCACAGACCTGCATCAGCGGCAACTCGGCCACATGAGCAAGCAGGATCTGGGCCAACTGTCGATGCTGCTGGAAGCGGCACGTAGGGCCGCGAACGAATGAAAATATGCGTGGGACGTTCCCACGCTTTTTGTCGGCACGGATAGTTGTTTGAACAACTTATAAGGAGTCTCCCATGCATCCCGACCTTCAGAATCGCCTCAACGACATTGCCCTCCTGCTGATCCGCGGCGTCCTGGCTGTGGTCTTCGTCTTCCACGGCAGCCAGAAACTCTTCGGCTGGTTTGGTGGCGGCGGCCTCTCGGGTACGGCCGGATTCATGGAGAGCATCGGCATCCCGCTGCCCATGCTCAGCACGCTCCTCGCCGGCTCGGCGGAGTTCTTCGGCGGGATCGTCCTGCTGCTGGGCGTGGGCACCCGCATCGCCGCAGTGCCGATGGCCTTCACGATGCTCGTGGCCATCGTTACCGTCCACAACAGCGCCTTCAACGCAGCGGCCGGCGGCATGGAGTACGCCCTCACGCTCGGCGTCGTTCTCGTCGCGCTGGCACTGACCGGCCCCGGCCGGCTGACGGTCGCCAAGCTGATCCCGCAGCGATCGGAGCGTCGCACAGGCGCGTCTATCGTTCAGTCATCTGCATGAAATCGGGCTGAAGATTCTTTTGACATGACCTTACGGAGGGGGGCATACCCGCCCCCCTCAACGACGAAGGGACACGCAATGTCCGAAACCATCCATGGCATCCATCACGTGACGGCGATCGGCGGCGAGCCAGTCACCAACCTCGACTTCTACACCCGCGTGCTCGGCCTGCGGCTGGTCAAGCGGACGGTCAACTTCGACGACCCTACCACCTGGCACCTGTACTTCGGTGACGAGCACGGTTCGCCGGGCACGCTCATGACATTCTTCCCGCACCCGCTGGCCCGCGCCGGGCGAGCAGGCAGCGGCGAAGTCGCCCGCACCACCTTTGCCGTGCCAGCGGGCGCGCTTGCCGATTGGCGTCAACGGCTCGAGCGCGAAGGCCTTGCGCTGGAGCAAACGGACGAAGGCGATCAGCACTTGCTGGAGGTGCGCGACCCGCACGGCACGCGATTGGCGCTGACTGAGTCGGCTGGCCCCAGCCACGTAGAGCCATGGACTGGTGGCCAGGTCTCGGCCGACCTCGCCATCCGCAGCATTGAGAGCGTGCGTCTGGATGTGCCGGATGTCGATGCCACTGTCGCCTTTTTGCAGGAGATGTTCGGCTTGCAGCAAGTCGGTGGGCGCGGCGACCGTCGCTGGCTGGACGCTGGCGGCGGGCAGCGGGTGGAGGTGAAAGCGTCGGCTCGACCACGGGCCCAACTCGGCGCGGGCTCGGTGCATCATGTCGCCTTCCGCGTGCCCGATGACGAGGCCCATGTGGCGATGCAGCGCCGCCTGGCTGAAGGCGGCTACGCGGTCACCGAGGTCAAGGATCGCCAGTACTTCCGCTCGATTTATTTCCGCGAGCCGGGCGGCGTAATCTTCGAGATCGCCACCGATGTGCCCGGCTTCGCCACCGACGAGCCCGAGGCGGAACTGGGCCAGCGGCTGAAGCTTCCCCCGTGGCTGGAGTCGCGACGAACGGAACTCATGCAGTCGCTGCCCCCGCTGACGCAGGAGGTCTCATCATGAGCGATTTCACGCATCCGCCCATCGGCCTCCATCAGGGCCAACCGATCCGCCACACTGGCGTCCCGCTGGAGCAGGCCGCAGCCGCGATGGTGATGCTCCACGGACGCGGCGGCACCGCGGAATCGATCCTCGAATTGGCCCGCATGTTCGACCAGCCCCGCTTTGCCTACCTCGCTCCGCAAGCCGCCGGCAACACCTGGTACCCACACAGCTTCCTCGTGCCTTGGCAGCGGAACGAGCCGAACGTGAGCTCCGCCCTGCAGGCGGTGGCAGACGTCGTGGCGCAGATCGAAGCGGGAGGCCTGCCGCGCAAGCGGATCATGCTGCTGGGATTCTCGCAGGGCGCATGCCTGGCTGCCGAATTCGCAGCCCGACACGCCGCCCGCTACGGCGGCATCGCCATCCTCACCGGCGGGCTGATCGGCGAACAGATCGATCCCGCCGCATACCACGGCTCGTTCAACGGCACGCCGACGTTCCTGGCCAGCGGCGATCCCGATCCGCACGTGCCCTGGTCGCGTGTCGAGGAGGCGGCCGAGACATACCGCACGCTCGGCGCCGATGTCACGACTCGGCGCTACGCCGGCCGGCCGCACACGGTCTCGCAGGATGAGAGTGAACATGTGCAGGGCATGATGGCCGCACTCCTGGAAGGAGACGGATGATGAAAGTCACCCGTATCTACGGTGACGCCCAGGGGCAGTCGCACTTCGAAGACATCCACGTTGCCTTGGAAGATGCAGGACCGATCGGCCGGCTCAGCCAGCCGCAGCCGCTCAGATCGGTGATCTTTCGCGAGAACGATCCCGGCTACGACTATGACTGGCACACCGCGCCACGCCGGCAATACATCGTGCTGCTGGACGGCGAAATCGAGATCGAGGTCAGCACCGGCGAGAAGCGCCGCTTCGCCGGCGGCGACATCCTGCTGGTCGAGGACGTCACCGGCAAAGGTCATCGCACCCGCCACACCAAGCCCCACCGCCGCCGGTCGCTGTTCCTGCCCTTGGAATGAGCGGTGCAGTCCTAAAATAGTGGAGATTCAGGGCGCATCCACGGAAGGTATGAAGACATGAGTGATTCCATCCGAGACAGCGACACGTTTGCGGAGGATTGGCCAGCGCTGCCCCTGGAGGCGTGGTCGGACACGTACACCACGCTCCACCTATGGACACAGATTGTGGGCAAGATCCGCCTCGCGCAGGCTCCCATGGTGAACCACTGGTGGCAGGTTCCGCTGTATGTCACCACGCGCGGGCTGACCACCTCGCCGATGCCCCACGGTCGGCGACTCTTCCAGATCGACTTCGACTTCCTTGACCACCTGCTGCGGATTCAGACCGACGACGGACAGAGTCGGGAACTTGCACTGCGCTCGTGCACGGTGGCGGATTTCTACCACGAGATCATGGCGGCGCTGCACAAGCTCGGTCTGACGGTGAAAGTATGGCCACGGCCGGTCGAGATCGAAGACCCGATCATTCCGTGTGACCAGGACCATCAGCATCGCAGCTACGAGCCGGAGCAGGCCCAGCGGTTCTGGCGCGTGCTCGTGCAGGTAGACCGCGTGCTCCAGCAGTTCCGTTCGCGGTTCATCGGCAAGTGCAGCCCAGTGCACTTTTTCTGGGGCAGTTTCGACATGGCCGTGACCCGCTTCTCCGGCCATCGCGCACCGCCGCATCCCGGCGGCGTGCCCAACCTGGCTGACTGGGTCGTGCGCGAGGCCTACTCACACGAGTGCAGTAGTTGCGGCTTCTGGCCCGGCAACGGTGCAATCAAAGCCCCGGCCTTCTACGCCTACACCTACCCCGAGCCGGAGGGGTTCAAGGATTATCCCGTTCAGCCCAAACAGGCGTTTTATCACCCGCAGATGCGCGAGTTCGTCCTGCTCTACGACGATGTGCGACAGGCTGAGCAGCCGGAAGCGATGCTCCTGAACTTCCTCCAGAGCACCTACGAGGCGGCCGCGGAAGCGGCCGGGTGGGATCGACAGGCTCTGGAGGTGGAGCGTCCCGCCCCGGGCCCGCCGCCGGACCCCAAGCGTGCGCCGACGTTTCCTCAGCACAAAACCGACGACCCCCAGCCAGAGAGATAGCAAAAGTCCAATGCACAGCGAGCCGAGTAATCATCCATTCACCGTCCGCCCGTCCACGCCCGCCGACCAGCCTCAGGTCGATCGTCTGATTCGAGAGGGGCTGCTGCCGGGCCACGTCGCCTACGAAGCCGCTCGAGCCGACCGGATTCGACAGTCGATAGGTTCGGACCGTGAACGCTTTCTGGTGGCTGAAGCCGATGGACGCATCATCGGCGCGCTCGCGGTCATTGAGGCCAAGGCGGACGTCGGCCATCTCCACTGGCTCCGGGTAGACCCGCAGTGGCAGACGGATCTTGAGGTGGCCAAGGCCCTCATCCGGGCGGCGGCCGAGCACGCGCGGGACGTGGGCCTGCTGAAGCTCGCGATGCATGCGCCCGCCGACGTGGAAGAGACGGTCACTGCCCATTACCAGCAGTTGGGTTTCGTCTTCTCCCGAACCCGCGAGATCGAGGATTTGCACGTCTTGGAGTATTACCTGAATCTTTACGAAAAGCCGAACCCGCAACCATAATTCGGTGCTTGCGCCATGCCAACCAACTACCACATCCCCGCAGCCGCTCGTATCGGACACGTTCACCTGAAGGTGGCAGATCTGAAGCGTTCGCTCGACTTCTACTGCGGCCTGCTCGGCTTTGAGCTAACCACGACATACGGCAGCGACGCCGCTTTCATTGCCGCCGGCGGTTACCACCACCACATCGGCCTCAACACATGGCTGAGCAAAGATGCCCCGCCCGGACCGCGACACGCCCCCGGCTTGTTTCATGTCGCCATCCTGTATCCCACGCGGAAGGATCTCGCTCTTATCTACCAGAGGTTGTTGGAAGCAGACTGGCCTTTGACCGGGGCATCAGATCATGGCGTTTCCGAAGCCTTGTACCTGGACGACCCGGACGGCAATGGCGTGGAACTCTACCGCGATCGACCGGAAGGCCAATGGCCCCGGAAACCGGACGGCTCCGTAGACATGTTCACCAAACCGCTCGACCTTGATGATCTGTTGAAGGAAGTTCTTCCTTAACGGTGGCTGACTGGCAACTGCGGTGGATGAATCTTCCCCCAAGCGGCCCCCAAGCAGCGAACGGTGATCGCTGACGGCGGGAGACTTTTTCACGACTGGAACAACCAACGCTTGTTCAAGAGAATAACCTGCTCGATTGACGGATCCCGGAAACCCTTCGGCAATCGCGCAGCGTATGGAAAGATGCGAGGTCGGTGGTGGACCCGGTCTCATCGAGGAACTCCCCCGTGAAAGGATGTAGCAGTGAGCAGGCAGCACAAAATCTGGACTGGAGCGGCAACATTGGTGACGGCGTTGGCCGTGATTCTGCTGGTGAACACGACAATATGGGCACACTGCGACGGCCTTGACGGGCCGGTGGTGGCGGATGCTCGGGTCGCGCTTGAGGCAGGTGATGTCACGCCCGTGCTCAAGTGGATTCCCGAAGCAGATGAGCAGGAAGTCCGCGAGGCGTTTGACCAGGCGCTGGTGGTTCGCGAGCAGGGGCCGGAGGCACGGCAACTGGCGGACCGCTACTTCTTTGAAACACTCGTGCGCCTGCATCGGGCTTACGAAGGGGCGCCCTTCACCGGCCTGCTGCCCAGTGGGGCTGAAGTGTCGCCTGCGATTGCCAAGGCGGATGACGCTTTGGAGCAAGGCGATGTAGATGAGCTGGCCAGGCACATCGCTGAGGCGGTCGAGGCCAGTATTCGTGAACACTTCGCGGCCGCCATCGCAGCGAAAGCGAATAAGGATGAAAGCGTGGAGGCCGGACGGGAGTACGTGGATGAGTATGTCCAATACGTCCACTTTGTGAAGCATCTTCACGAAGCGGTAACCGAGGATCAGGATTACGGGCATGGTCATGAGGCCCATAACTAACTGCGTCACAACGAGCGGACTCCCTGCTCAATCGCGACGCGACGGACGCTGCGCAGTCCAGCTTGCGCAGCGTCCGTCTCCATATCGCCCATTGGCCGCTCTATAGGTCCGCCCGGCGGAGCAACTGGGCGTTGATCGCCACGATCACCGTGCTGGCTGACATGAGGATCGCGCCTACCGCCGGGGCGAGCAGAATGCCCGCCCATGCCAGCACGCCGGCCGCCAGCGGAATGGCCACGATGTTGTACCCCGCCGCCCACCAGAGGTTCTGCACCATCTTGCGGTAACTCGCCCGGCTCAGCGCCACGATGCGCGGCACGTCCCGCGGATCACTCCGCACCAGCACCACGTCGCCCGCTTCCACCGCCACATCCGTGCCCGCGCCAATGGCGATGCCGACGTCGGCGGTCACCAGCGCCGGCGCGTCGTTCACGCCATCACCCACCATCGCCACCCGCTTGCCTTGGCTTTGTAGTTCCTTGATCTTCTCCGCCTTCTGCTCCGGCAGCACCTGCGCGAAGACGGTGTCGATGCCAAGCTTTTTCGCCACCGCATGGGCCACCGCCTCCGAGTCGCCGGTGAGCATCACTACCTCGATCCCCTCGTCGTGCAGCCGCTTCACCGCTTCATACGATTCCTCGCGGATCGCATCGGCCAGGGCGAACACCGCCAAGGCCCGCCTGCCTTCGACGAGGTAGGTCGCGGTCTGTCCGCTTTCGCCGAATCGCTCCGCCGCCTCACGCAGCGCCGCGTCCGGCTCAATCTCGAACTTACGCAGCAACGCCGGACCGCCGACTCTCATCTCACGATGATCAACCGTCGCCTGCACCCCATGGCCCGGGATGGCCTGGAAGTTCTGCGTTCTGGGCACCGTCAGACCGCGTTCCTCGGCGCTGGCCAGCAGGGCGCGGGCGATGGCATGCTCCGAGTCCCGCTGGACCGCCGCGGCCAGTTGCAGCGCCTCGTCGGCCTCCACACCCTCCGCGGCGACGGTGTCGATCACCCGGTGCTCGCCGAGCGTGAGCGTGCCGGTCTTGTCGAAGACCACCGCATCGAGCGTCCGTGCTTCTTCCAGGCCACGACGGTCGCGCACCAGCAGCCCGTTGCGGGCTCCGATCGTGGTCGAGATGGCAATGACCAGTGGCACAGCCAGACCCAGGGCGTGCGGACAGGCAATCACCAGCACTGTGACGACGCGGGTGATGGTAAAATGGAGCGTCGCCCCGAACGCCAACCATGCAATGAACGTCGCCACGCCGGCGGCGATGGCGACGAACGTCAGGTAGAACGCCGCCCGGTCGGCCAGAGCCTGCGCGCGAGATCGTGAGCTTTGCGCCTGCTCGACGAGACGCATGATGCCTGCCAGCGCCGTCTTGTCGCCCGTGCCGGTGACTTCCACACGCAGCGAGCCTTCGCCGTTGACCGTGCCGGCGATGACCTTGTCACCCTCACGTTTGATAACCGGGTTGGACTCGCCGGTGATCATTGCTTCGTTAACGCTGCTTTTGCCCTGCTTCACTTCGCCGTCGGCGGGAATGCTCGCGCCGGGGCGGATAAGAATCAGGTCGCCATCGTTGAGTTGATCGACAGAGACTTCCTCGGTCTGATCGTCGCCCGCAATGCGAACGGCCATGTCCGGCAACAGCTTCGCTAGTTCTTTCAGTGCCCCCTGCGCTTGAAAGATCGATCGCATCTCGATCCAGTGGCCCAGCAGCATGATCGTCACCAGTGTCGCCAACTCCCACCACAGGGCGTGCCCTTCGTAGCCCAGCGTCACCGCCGCGCTGTAGAGAAAGGCGACGCAGATCGCCAGCGCAATCAGCGTCATCATCCCCGGCAGCCAGTCGACCAGTTCGCGGTACGCGCCTTGGAGGAACACCCACCCGCCGTAGAGAAAGACGAGCGTGCCGAAGAAAGCCGGAATCCAGCGCGATCCCGGGAACTCGGGAGCCGTATAGCCGAACCACTGCTGGAGCATCGGCTCCCAGATCAGAGCCGGTATGGTCAGCACCAGGCAGACCCAGAATTTGTTGCGGAACATGGCGACACTGTGGCCGGCGTGCTTGTCGTGCCCGCCATGGTGGCCGTGAGCGTGAGTCCCTGCGTGTTCACCGGCGCTGGCTCCGTGTTGCGCATGATCGGTCGCTGCCCGCTCCACGGGTTCATCCGGCTGATGCTCGTGCTTGGTCTCGTGTCTGGGATGGTCCGGCATGCTGCCTCCGCATGTTCGCGGGATGAGGTGCTCACCGTCAGAGCTTAGCACGCCACGCGTAATCAGAGCAGACAGGTGCCTACGCAAGGGGCCATGCCTGCCACATTTTCCCCGTGACACGATTTTGCATATCGACCACTGACCTCGTGACGACTATCGTTGGCAGGCATGCGTGTGTAACGAGAACGCCCTCCAGCGGGCGGACGGTCTGTACGCGTCTGCATCTGATGCGGCTCGGATGACATGACCGGGCCGGCGCCGCTGATCGACGGCGGCCTCGTCTACCGGTAAAGCCGGCTATCGTACCAGTCATTCAACTGCTACCAGGAGGGCCACAAGCCGTGCTCACGATCGCCATCATCATTGGAAGCACCCGCCCGCAGCGGGTGGGAGAAGACGTGGCCCAGTGGGTCTACAAGCTTGCGCAGCAGCGCAGCGACGCGGCGTTCGAGTTGGTGGACATCCGCGATTACAACCTGCCGCTGCTGGATGAGCCGGTGCCGCCTTCGCAAGGGCAGTACGCCCAGGAGCACACGAAGGTCTGGGCAGCGAAGATTGCCTCGTTCGATGCCTTTGTGTTCGTGACGCCGGAGTACAACCACGGCATTTCGGGGGCGCTCAAGAACGCGATCGATTTCCTGTATGCCGAGTGGAACAACAAAGCGGCCGGTTTCGTGGGCTACGGCAGTGCCGGCGGCACGCGGGCCGTCGAAAGCCTGCGGCGGGTGATGGCCGAACTGCAGATCGCCGATGTGCGCTCGCAGGTGGCGCTGTCGCTGTTTACCGATTTTGAGAACTTCAGCGTGTTCAAGCCGGCTTCTTACCACGAGCCGGCACTCAACGACATGCTCGATCAGGTCATCGCCTGGGGCGGGGCGATGAAAACGCTGAGGGACAAAGCCGATCCAAGCCGTGGATGATCATGTTGGCTCTGCTTGCTTCTGCTCGACCAGCCAAGCCTGTGCGTCCGTGTACGCCTCCTGCGTCGATTCGCCCACAATGGGCGTGACCTCGTAAGCTCTGACCGGCCCGGACAGATCAAGCTTGCCCTCGCTTGTCGCCTGGCGATGGGCGGTTTCACTGAGGCCGGTCAGGTACAGCCGGCCTTTGGCCTTTTGCAACTTCCCGGCATAGCTGGACAGGATGCTGATGACGGTGGCGCCAAGGTGCGTGCGGCCACGCATGCGCAGGATCACCACCGGGTACTCCGCATCGTCCGCCGGCGGGGGCAGCAGGCGTTCCAGCGTTCGGGCACCGGCGAAAAAAAGATGGCCATAGACATCGAGCACGGTCGCCTGCCCGCCGGGCACCTGCTTGGGTGCGGTGCGTTCTTCGATGCGACCGTCGGGCCGCCGGGTCAGTTCGACCAGTGAAATGTCGCTGGATTCTTCGATGACATGAAGCAGCATGGAAAGCACGACGCCGAGGCCCACGGCGTACTGGATTGGGAGGATGAGCATGGCCAGAAAGGTGGTCAGTCCCGCAGCGCGTGCGCGCCATCCGGCACGCCACACCGAGCGGATGTCCGCGGGCTTGATGGCCTGAATGCCAACGAGAATGAGCAGTGCCCCTAGCGCTGGCATCGCCACGTAAGCCACCAGGCCGCTGAACAGCAGCACGATCACCGCCATCCACAAACCCGCAAAAATAGCTGACCAACGAGTGACGGCCCCGGACGTGACGCTTAGTGCTGTTGCGCTCACCGACCCGCCCACGGGCAGCCCGCGGAAGAACCCCGACGCGACGTTGGCGGCGCCTTGAGCCATGAAGTCCCGTGAGATTCGGCTGCGCGAGTCGTCAGGGTTGGTGACGCTCTGGCTGACGCCCGCGCCCTGCACGAGGATGACTAGGGCGACCGCCAGCGCCCCGAAGAACACGTCGAACGCCATCGTGAACGACGGAATGGAAGGCATGGGAATACCGCGGGGCATGTCGCCGACGGCCTCGACGCGCATGCCCAGCAGCACCGCGAGCACCGAGGGAACCACGATCGCCACCAGGCGCCCGACGTTTCCCAGCTTCGTACGAGGCAACAGCACAGCCAGGGTCAGCGTTGTGGCCGCCACCGCAAAGGCCCCAACGTTCAACTGGCCGACATTCACTACCAGTTCGAACGTCTGAACGAGCCGGTTGGTGGCCTCCACCTCGATTCCCGTCGCGAGCGGCAGCTTGCTGAGGATCAGCAACACCGCGATACCGGTCAGCAATCCCGTGGTGACCGAGTAGGAGACGAAACGGATCAGCCGGCCGAGTTTGAGCAAACCGAACAGGATCTGAAACATGCCAACCAGTACCACCATGACAAACAACGCCGCGGGAAGGGACTCGGGCGGCAGGTTCGACAAGGACTGCGCGGCCGTGAGCGAAGCGGCAGCCGTGGTGGTAATCACCATCACTTGCGTGCTGGAGAAGATGCCGCCCAGCAGCGGCCCCACGATGGTGGCGTAGAGGCCGTGGATCGGGTTGACGCCGATCAGCACGGCATTGGCCATGCCGTCGGAGACGTTGTAGATGGCCGTGTTCAGCCCGGCGAGCCCGTCCTGACGAATCGTCTTGCCCTTGGGGATACGCCGCCGCGCATAGTTGGCCACCGCCTCACGCAGTTCGTGCGTCCCCGGCAGGCGCACCTCCAGCGACAGGTCGTCCCCCCGTCTGGCCTCAGGCTCGTCACGCTTGCTCGTCATCGGGCATCACGTTGGCTGGGTGTTCCTCTCATGCGGCCCGTCCTTTGGCCTTGGCGTATTTCACCTCGCGCGTGCCGAACAGATTCAGGTCGAACGGCACGCTGTCCTCGCCGATCTCCTGCTGCACCCGGACGTGCAGCTTGGCGAGCATGCGTTCGACCAGGGCCGGATCGTGTGCGGGATGGTCCGGGTGCCCGACGTTCTCCAGTTCGCCGGGGTCGTTCGTGAGGTCGTACAGCGCCACGTCGCTGGCGGCGTACAGTTCTTTCAGCGTGGCGGGATTGCCGTACGCCAGCGGGCTGAACCACCGCACCAGCTTGTACTGCCCGTCCACCACCGCACGGTAGAATGTGCGCTTGCTGAAGTCCGGCGCGCCGTATCGCCTGCCGACATGTGCCATCCTCGCCTCCCGTCCCATCTCCGGACCGTGGGGGCCGGACACGCCCATCTCGGTCAATTCCTGCAGCGCGCCGGTGATCGCCCAATCCTTGTCAAGCGCATGCAGGCCGTCCCAGCAGTAGAGCACGCCGTCACCGGGTGCATCGGTGCTGCCGCGTGGGCCGGGCTGTTCCGGATTCAGCATGGCCTGCTTTAGGCTGCGGCCTTTCAACTGCGGGTAGCGCTGGTCGATCTCGGGTCTGCTGAGGCCGGCGAATTCCAGCAGCGTCGGCGCCAGATCCAGGTGCGAGCCCACCGCCGCGGTGCGCTGGCCTCGGGGGCCGCCGGGCACGCAGGCTGTCAGGTTCACCATCGCCGCCTCGTCGAAAGGGATTGCGCCCTTTTGAGCCATGCGATGGGCCCCGTTCATCTCGCCGTGATCGCCCGTGGACAGAACCACCGTGTTCTTCCATAGATCCAGGCGATCCAGCGCATCGAGCACCTTCATGAACTGCGCGTCTACGAGACGCATGGCATTGATGAGGTAGTTGCGGCGCTGAAGCCAGAGGTCTTCCCGCTCGCCGGGCACACGGCCGTAGTTCAGTTCGGTCAGTTCCTTGTAGTGCCGCACCCCCTCGGGCTGCCGTGCGAAATCGTCATGAAAGTTGGCCGGCAGTTTCACATCCCACTGCTGCTCGAACCACCCCATCCGCTGGGCGGGCGTCATCAGGCCGGCCATCGCGCCGTGAGGGTGCGGTGGCTCGCCCGGCTCGGTCTGGAGGAACATGACATCGTGAGGATTCACCATGCTGCACACCAGCAGCCAGGGCTGATCGAGTCGCGCCCCTTTGTGATCCAGCCAGTCGACCGTGTGGAACGCCACCGCCGCATCCAACTGTTCGCCCTCGAGCGGCGCTCCGAACATCTCGCCCCACTGCTGGTAGTCGGCAAAGCCGTAGCGCTCCAGCGCGTCTTCGCTGCGTGGCACCTCCGAACAGTGCCACTTGCCCTTGAAGGCCGTGTAATAGCCCTGCTCACGCAGCATCTGCCCGACGGTGGGCACGTCGGTTGACAGTTCGTGAATCCACGCGAAGTTGGTGTTGTCCCACAGGCCCGTGTGCCTGGCATGCACGCCGGTCCACATCGAGGCACGCGAGGGCGTACAGATTGGGACGGTGCAGTAGTGGCGGTCGAAACTCACGCCCTGCGCTTCGAGTCGCCGCATCGCCGGGAGTTCCACACCCTCGGGCACCTGCATGCGGGCGTCCCACTGGTCCATGCACAGGATCAGGATGTTCGGTCGGCTGTCGCTATGCGCTTTTTGCCCGCTCATCGGAACTCTCCATGCCAAGTGTTTGAAACAAGTCACGGGGCTGAGGGTGGCGGCTTATTCGGTTGTCCTTCCCGGCTTATGGCACCCGCCACGATGGACTCCTGTTCGGCCAGGCCGTGCCGTCGGCCCTCGCGCTCGCGCAGTTTCGCCGCGATTGGAAAGAGGACCGCCAGTCCCACCAACGCGGTGACGACCACCATGATGAGGGTGTCGGGATCATCGAAGCCCTGCGTGGCGACGACGGTCGCCGCCGCCACGTTGCGCTGCCCGGTGCCCAGGCCAAGCACATCCCGTGCGTCCGGATTCCTGCCGCCGAGCAGGTACCCGATGGCGAATGCGCCGCCGACGAACAGCATCGCCGCCAGAATTGAGCGCATCGTCACGTCAAGGATCCCGGGAAGGTTGGCCGCGACGGTCAGGCCAATCAACGCCATCAGCGTGTATCCTGACGTCTGGGCCATGATCGGCTGCAGGCGCTCAGCCCACCCTGAGGCCCGGACCTTGACGAACAGGCCCATGGCCAGCGGCAGGAGCATGCTCAGGATCAGCGGCAGCGCGATCGCCCCGACGCTCACCTCGGCGGCCGGCACGACCAGCGGCACCACGAAGGGCATGTAGATCACGGTCGCCGGCAGCAGGAGCACCAGCAGCGTGGCGCTGAGCCCCACGTCGCCACCGGCGGCCGTCGTCAGCTTGATCAGGAACGGCGTCCCGGCCGCCATGGCGATCAGCATCAGACCCACCGCCAGCGAGTCGTCCAACACCAGCACCCGCACCACGAGATACGCCAGCAGCGGCACCAGCACGAAGTTGGCCACCAGCGCCCGGCCCACCCGGCGTACGTTGCGGAGCGGGCCGATGATGTCCGTCCAGGTGTGGCCGAGCCCCACCGACAGCATGCTGCTCACCGCGAAGACGATGGTCACGAGATTCAGCAGTCCCGAGAGTACGCCTGCCATCGCCGCCCCTGTCGGTGGGTAACCGCTTCATTCGGCGGAAGCTGTCGGGGCAAGCCACGGGGCCCCCGGCACTTCGCATACGGTAGGCACAGGCACTTGAACTGCGACCTCATTGCTCCCCCTTTTCTTCCGTCAGAGCGCCCCCTCAGTAGGCGCTGGGGTGAGCTACCGACCACCTTGGGTCGAGAACACTTGCCACGGCATGCTGCCGTCTGTTTGCGAAGGCCCGATTGAAGGACGACCGCCCTGCACGCCGGCCTAGAATCAACTGAGACACGCCGATGTACGACCGGTGCTACGGCTGCAGAAAGGCACCCAAGCTAGATTCACCGGGAGGCAACATGGGTTCGCGTCGGCAGAACTTCCAGAACATTTCGTGGTTCTGGGACCAGAAACAACGTGAGCGTCTTGATCTCAACCCGCCGTACCAGCGACGAAGCGTGTGGGGGGAGCGGTACCGTCAGGATTTTATTGACACGATCCTGCTGGATTTTCCGGCTCCGGTAATTTTCCTGCACTCCCGGATCGATCAGTCCGGCATCAGCACGTACGAGGTGGTCGATGGCAAGCAGCGCCTGACGGCCATCTTCGACTTTCTGGAAGACCGGCTTGCGGTCGGCGACCGCTCGCCGCGCCCGGACCTGCGGGGCAAATACTTCAGCGACCTCGACCCCGAAACGAGAATGCGGGTGTACGAGTACGATTTTTCGGTCGAGTACCTGCCTACGGATAATGAAGAGGTCGTCAACAACATTTTCGATCGGTTGAACCGGAACGTGGCGAAGCTCACCCCCCAGGAACTGCGCCACGCCCAGTTCGATGGCCCCTTCCTTCGCACAGCGGAGCGACTGGCCGATTGGATGATCCCCGACTTCGAAGGGCGGTTTCCCCGAATCACCCTCACCTCGCGTCGCCAGATGAAAGACGTCGAATTCGTTGCTTCGCTTCTGCTTCTTTTGGAAGAGGGGCCAAGAAGTTACTCGGTCGCGGCGATGGACAAAGCGTTCGCCGATCGCGATGAGCAGTGGGAGGAGGCGATTCAGACGGAGGAGGATTTTCGTGAGGCCATCCACTACCTGCGCGCTCTGACCAGGGACAAGACGGGGGAATACCTCCGCCGGTGCCGGTTTCGCAACCAGGCCGACTTCTATTCGTTGTTTGGCGCAGTGGTTGAACTTCGACGCCAGGATCGGCTGCCGCCCGTGGCCCTTGCCGCAAAGCGCCTTCGCGACTTCCACGCTCTATTGGAGAACCGGGAAACCCGCGAGTCGCTGTCCGCAGCACGGGCTTATCTGGAAGCGGCTCGAACGGCCTCAAACGACGCGAAACCGCGATCCACGCGTATTGACATCATGAGTCGTGTGTTGCAAGGGGAGAACCTTCCTGATGGAGGTGAAGGTCCTTGATCGTGCCTCCTGCCATCGCGCGGCGCTATCGCGAAGTATTGCCCTTGGTCGAGAACGTGGGGAAACGGGTCCAGAGCATCCTGACGGTGTACTGCGATCAGAAGGGCTATCCCTACGTCGGACGCATCAAGCGCGTGGAGTCGCTCGCTGAGAAAATCGAGTCGGGCTGGTATGCCCGATGGTCGGAGTTGGATGATCTGTATGCGTGCACCGTCGTCATTCCGTTGCTGGACGACGAGCCGGAAGTCGTCAAGTTCCTTCAGGACAAGTTCGTCGTCCAGTTTCTGCGCCTTCGGGGATCCACTGCCAAGAGCCCCGACGTGTTCCGGTTCGACGCCACACGCTTCGTGGGCAGGCTCCGTCCACCGCCGGGCGTGGCGGCCGAGGAACCTCTGTACCAACTCCCGTTTGAAGTGCAGGTGCGATCCGCGTTCGAGCATGCCTGGACTGCGGCGACACATGCGCTGGTCTACAAATCGGGCCAAATCGACTGGCGTCGGAAGCGCCTGGCGGCGCAACTTAAGGCAGCCGTGGAACAGTTGGACGCTCTGGTGCAGGCATTCGAGCGATCTGCCGAACCGATTGTGGCGCACACCTGGCCAGACCTCGAGACGCGGGCCACGGTTGCCGGGCGGTTTCAGCATCTGCTGAATCAGAATGCGATTCCGAGCGAACTGGAGCCCAAGGACTGGAGCCGCTTTGCCGACAACTTTTTCATTCTGGTCAAGTCGATCACACAAGCCGATCAACACGTTGTTCACAGGAAGGTTGATGCGGCGTTGGATCTGGTGGCCGGCGAGATCCAACGACTTTCGGTACGGCGCGTTCCACGCAGCATCTCACTCATCCAACTCGCGCTGGGGGTGCTTGCGGAGGCGGGATGGGTAAAGCGTCCACTCCAACAATTTCACGCGCCGGTGACTGCGGAACTGCTGGATTTTTATCCGGCCGCAGGCCAGATTGCCGAAGCATTCCAGATCGATCGATAGAAGGCAGGCAGTCCAAGTCTGTGCTGTAATACCTTCAATCGGCCGGCCAGCGGATCGCCTTGTCAGGGGCAGTGGGACCAACGGTGATTCTCAGCGTCGGCACACACAATTCGTTCGCCGTGCTGCTGCCGTTCGTCCTGGTCCTGCCGGCGGGGTGGGAGGCCTCCTCGGCATGCCGTTGAATGCGGTGCAGCTGATGATGTGGAAGGGGGAGAGTCACTATGCGGCAACTTTGTCTTCATCGCTGAGTCGGCCGGATTCACCTCGGAACAACAGGATAGCGCGGGGCAGTGCCGGAACGTCGACATCCAGCCGGAAGCGCAGGACGCGTTCCCAGAATGCCTGCCGGCGGGCAGACAGTGGGAGGCAGAGCACGTCCGCTCGCACCGCCTCGGCGTACCAGATCGCATCGCACCCGTGTTTATTGCATAGGCACAGGCGATGAATGTGCAGCCCTGACCAGTCAAAGGGACGAATGAAGTTGCCCAGCCGAACCATGCGGCGGGAAGGCGACTCCGGCTCAAGACGGCTCAAAAGTGAATAGAACCCACTGGGGTCGTATTCGTGAATCAGGTGCCACTGTTCCGCCTGCTCGCATCGTCCCCAGTGAAGGACACTGCCCAGCATCGTACGGGAGGAATCATCGAAATCGACCGACACGACAAAGCGCTCCAGGGGTCGGCGTTCAAGGGCTGGCTCGATCAGCAGTAGCACAGAGCAAGGTGCTGCGGTGACGATTTGTCCCGCCGTGGAACAAAGGTGGCGCAGGAATGTTGTGTGGCGGCTGGTGGTGTCGGTGATCACGAGGTCAATCCCGTGTTTTTGCACCACCTGACGAATCACGCGACGAAGCTTGCCGGTGCGAATCTGCAATGGGACGCTCGACGGAACCTGCGCCCGCGCCAACGCACGCCGCAGGTCATGTCGCGTATCGTCGTCGTGGGGCCCGATGAAAAGGAACTGGCACTCGGCTCCAGCGCCTTGCGCGATGGCCCATGCCTCGGCAGCTAAGGCTGCGGCACGTGGTGATCGCGGCAGGTAGACCAGGACCCGCTGCGGAAAGCGAACCTCGGCATGGCTGCCGCCGTGTCGCATGTGCAGCATGTGGGTTTGAGCAACTGAGGCATACATAAACTGTCGGTCCTTCCGGGTAAGGCGTGGCACTGTTCACAGCACACTGCCGCACGCCATGGCGGCCTCGACGACCGTGTTGACGCCCCTGCTCCGGGCCTCGGGCAAAGCACGGGCGCATTGATCGCCATGAGTGTGTCGCGAGGCATCGACACGGAACAGTGAGCACCATCGCTCCGGCCTACGACGGATTAACGATCAAACTCGCCCGCAGCCTCTGGCTGATGAATCACCTTGGCGATGCGGTAGCGGCGTCGCCCGGCGGGCACGTCCCATTCAACGGTGTCACCGACGCGGTAGCCGAGCAATGCTGTGCCCAGTGGCGCGAGCACCGAGACGCGGTCTTCATCCATGTCCGCATGCTCCGGGTAGACAATCGTCCACGTCTGTCCGCGTCGGCTGCCGTCAACGCGCACCAGCACCGTCGAGTTCATCGTCACGACTTCCGGCGGGACCGCGCCAGACTCCACCACCTCCGCCTGGTTGAGTTCCTGTTCCAAGGCAAGCAGATACGCGTGATCCTCGGTGTGCGACTTTCGACTATGGCGGATCAACTCGCGCAACCGCTCAAGGTCTTTGCTGGTAATAACGATTGTTCGGGTCAGCATCGTAAGACTCCGTTCCTGATTCGGGATGCAGATGCAATGACAGAGACACGTTTCCCACGGAATCGCCGCCAGCGCGGTCCGCAACCGGCTGTGGGCGAAAAGACGTTTGGCAAGACCGCTACTCGGGCGCTGGCGGAAGGGACGAATCAAGATCGAGCAGACCGTGGTGCGCCGCAGGTGTCGCAGGCGGCAGGAAGGTGACCTGCATCGCACCGCCGAGACGGCATGGCTGACGCAGCGCCTCTCCTCTACCGGGCACGCACGTTGCGGCCCAGGTTCTCATTGGAGTGAATCTCGTTGACAGTAAAATAGCCTCACGGTCCATGACCACGCGACTCCTTATCGGGTACCTGCCAACTCGTTGTTGCAGATGCGCTGCGCGCGTAAAAACACCGCGTCCGTTGCCAGTTGGCTGGCGGAACGCGGTATCAGTCGTGCAGCGGTTTGATCTTCATAACACCCATACCATAGCCCAAATAAACCCTTTGTCAATGGGTCGAGAGCGTGCTGACTCGAACGCTCGCTGGGCTGATGTTTAGATGAAGGCAGCGGCAATTGGCCTTGGTCGCAGTCATCTTCGTGTCGATCTCCGCGCTGTCCGCCCGCCCGACTCCCCTGCACCTGCAGTTCCTGCCCGCCTGGGTGGAGATGAACACGATGCTGTTTCCCATCGCGATGTTGCCATCGCTGCCGCTGCTCGCGGCCACGCTGCGCAAGCGCCGAGCGGCATGCATGCTCATGGCCGAGGCATTGATCACCGGCTCTCGTTCGCGGGAGTAGCGGGCGCTGCGGGTGACGCTTGAGGCGCTGCCCGAGCCGAAGCCGGATGAGCCCACGCCCGTGCGCGCGTTTCTGCAGCGAGCGGTGATTGAAACGGTGACCGTCCCAGCCCAATCACCCGCAGCCGATCGGCTGATTCGTGAACTACAATATGCAGTGTCACCCGGGACCAGCATCGTCGGCATCGGGAGCACGAGAGCATCGTCAACCCCAGCCCGGATGTAGACCTGCAGGTAGGTGATCGAGTGCTACTTCTTGGTGCGAGCGAACATCTGCAGCGGAGCGTCTGTATCTCTTGGAGGGCCAGGATCCCGGAAGGAAGACAGGAAGGCAGGTAGCGCCTGATGTTTCGTTCGCTCATGGTCCCGTTGGACGGTTCCGCATTTGGTGAACACGCCCTGCCGTGGGCGATGAGCATCGCCCGTCGGGCCGGTGCTCCGTTGGAACTGGTGCATGTTTATGAGCCATGGGAATCGGTACGTGGGGAAGTGCCGGAATTGACGGAGATTAACGCGCGGGCTCGAGAGCGGGCCCAAGCGTACCTTAATGATGTCGTCCAGCGGGTGACTGCGATTTCGTCTCTGCCGGTTGAGTCGACCTTGCTTGATGGCCACGTCGTGGATCGTGTGCTTGAGCGGGCCAAGACATCGCAGACCGACCTGATCGTGCTGACCACGCACGGGCGAGGCCCGTTGAGCCGACTCTGGCTCGGCAGCACGGCAGTCGAGCTCATCCGGCAAGCCACGATGCCGGTGCTGGTCATACGTCCCCAGGAGCACGCTCCCGACCTGACGCATGAACCAGCGGCGCAGCGGATGCTGATCCCCTTGGATGGCTCGGCATTTGCAGAGCAGGTGCTTGCGCCGGCCACCACGTTCGGAAAGCTCATGCATGTGGATTATTCATTACTGCACGTCGTGGAGCCGGCGTCGTCCGATTACGCCGAATCATGGTTCGAGGTGACGGAGCAGGTGGATGCGGCGCTGGTGGAACAGGCGCAATCGCACCTTCAACAGATCGCCGATCGCTTCGAACAGCAATCGTTAAGCGTGAAGACTTGGGTGGCCACCGACTGGCAACCGGCAAGCGAGATCCTCGAACATGCTCGCCTGCAACGGATAGACGTGATCAGCATGGCAACTCGTGGCCAGAGTGGCCTTGCCCGCGCCTTCCTTGGCAGTGTGTCTGATAAGGTTGTGCGTGGCGCATCTGTGCCCGTTCTGTTACATCGCCCCTCGTCCTCATGACACACGGCGAGCCTCAAGCCGTTCCAGCCGACGGGGCGTTCTGGCTGAACACTAACAACGAAACGGGGCGGCCATACCGGTATTGATTGGCATCCACTCGGCGTCTCGCACCAGGTTCTTGTACCGGATCGGATCCTGTTGGGCGTTCGGATGAGTCCGGTGTGCATTTCCGGCAGCGTCAGTCGTGAGCAGTCGCATTTGACAGACCTCCCTTCGGCTGGTCGCCGCCGGGTGCGGCTAACCCTGCAAGTGGGCTTCCAGAAACCACAGGCTTTTGTCGAGCCCGCGTGAGACTTCGGTGAACAGGTCCTCGGTGTCGGCATCGCCGAGTTCCTCGGCGTCTTTGATGGCCGATCGGGTTGTGGCGGCTAGAGCGGCAAATCGATCCGCCAATGCTTCGACGTGCTGCATGCTTCCCCCCGGATCCAGCGGGTACTCGGCCAGCCGCGATGCGCCCGCGGCCATGCGGACCGTGCCCAGCGCTGTCCCTCCCATCGCCGTAGCTCGCTCGGCGATGAGATCGACGTACTCTTGCAGCTGCTCCGCCAAGTCATCGAACAACTCGTGCAGTTGGTGGAACTGCGGCCCCTTGACGTTCCAGTGCGCCTGTTTGGCGTGCCCGTAGAGGTCGAATGTGTCGGCGAGGTGTTGATTGAGCAAAGCGATCAACTTCTCCCGCTGTTCGGCGGGCAGGTCGATCCGGGTTTTGAACGAACGCGTTTGTGGGGTGGCCATCAGTCGTCTCCTCTTGTGCGTGTGAAAAGTAGAGTCCGTCCGGGGCGTGGAGCTCGCCTTGGAGTCACTCATCCGGCCGCCTTCATTTTCCCATCGCTGGATAGGCATGGATGCCCCCAACTCTTCTCATTGTTGGCCGCCCATTCTAGGCGACCGCGCGCTGCGCGAATGGAAAATTTGTTCGGTACGGCTGGCCTGACACATTGTGAGCCACCCCGGTTGGGCCCGCACCGTCTGCGACCCGGCTCAGCCCGTCGTGATCAGTGATGCCCGCTTCTTTTCAATGACCTTCAGCAGCGACTTCTGCGGATCAGCGAACTTCTTCACACCCTCCTGCATCAGCACACGCTCCAACTCAGCCATGTCTACCTTCTCGTCGATCTCCTCCAGCACTGCCACATCCGGCATCTGATCGATCGTCCGGCTGTACCGCTTGCCAAGATCCTCCACCGCCTGGTTTGTCTGTGGCGGGTTCGTCTGAATGTCGCTGCCGACCAGCGCCTCCACATACTTGTCCGGCGGATCCGAGGCCAGCTTCGTGCCCGTTGACGCAAACACGATCTCCTGGTCCAGCCCTACGCCCTTGTCCCGCCAGTAGTCCTGGTTCAGCCGCCACAATCGCTTCGCGTTCACCGTCCCGACCCAACCCTGGGCCGCCTCGCTCAATTCGGGCACATGCTTCTGGGTATAGACGTCCAGCCGCGAAATAAAGATCGAATACACGCTCTTGTAATGCTGATGATTCCCCGCGCGCTGCATTCCTTTCCAGATCGCCTCGCGAGCGGCCTCGTACTGACGCTGCGTGAACACCAGCGTCACGTTCAGCGGCACAGACGCCGCAGCCAATTCCTCCAGCGCCTCGAGCCCGGCCGCCGTGGCCGGCACCTTGATCAGCCGATTGGTCTGCCCTGCCGACCATTGCTTGCCGAGGTCGATGTACTGCGCCACGACCCGCTCGTGCGTGGGCCCCAGTTCCGGGTCCTCGAGTAGTGGGTCTAACTCAAAGCTTACATAGCCGTCATTGCCACCCGTCTGCTCCCAGATAGGCGAGAAGGTCTGCTGCGCGTCCTGCACCAGTTGATCCGTCATCTGCCAGGCCAGTTCGTGATCCTCGGCCGTGTGTTCGAGTTGTTTACGCATCGTCTGATCGAACCGCCCCGTGTTAATCAGGTCCGCCACGATCACCGGGTTCGACGTCGCCCCCGTGATCCCGCGCGGCAGATCCCGCTCGATGACATCCGGGTCAACCGAGTCCGACCACACTTTCGTCCCGTTCTCAACCAGACTCGCCAGGCCGGTTGCCATAATAGATTCCTTTCAGCCATTTCCATTTTTGTGCCCGGTTTCGCAGAATCTTCGCTACCAGCCCAATTCTATCGCTAGGCTACTGCGGGAGTACAGGTGAGTGTAGGCAGTTCCGAACCGGAGCGGAGGCAGGCCCAGCGATGCGGTGAAACGGGCACAAAGCTGGTGTCCAGCGACGAGCGATGGTGCGGCGGATCGACCGGCCTGCGCCGCAAACAGGTCGCGTACAGCGACACCTTCCACGGCGGCGTGCATGACTTGGCGATCTCGTCCGACGGCTAATACCTTGCGGCAGATGGCTCGCACGCGCGATCATCCTCACCGTCCGCTATGGCATCTGGTGGCATGACCTTCTGGTGAACTGACTGCCACGATTCGGCAGGTGCGAAGGGTGACGCAATGGCTGCCATGCGAACAGCTTTGATCGTACGTGGTACGAAGAATTGGCACTCGCAGTGTTCGAGGCCATCTCGGATGCTGATGCAATAGGGTGGAGTTTCACGCTCTGTCCCTCGTCGATCCACACAATTCACGTGTGCCCGTGTAGTAAGGGGCTCGTAGCACGGCGCCGCTCCGCTCGGCAAGGACCTCGCGCAACGGTGCGTCCTTAGGTGACGAGACGCGACCACAGACACCAAAATGGTGGCTTGTGGATACACATGTCCCGTACTCCTCCGACCGGTGAAACAGAATTTGACAAGCGAATAGTGAACGCCAGAGCTCAAAGTGAACGTGAAAATCTGGCCCGCGTGATAATGTAGCGCCAACGCAACTGTGGACGATAATTCGAAAGGTACCTCGTTTTGCGGAGGAGGCGAAAATGCGATTCCACACATCACAGACGTTGACTGGCAGGAGATCCGCACGGTTAACCCTGTCCAAGGATGAAGCAGCAAAGGAACTCGGCATCTCTGTCCGTCACTTGGAACGCCTCGTCTCCCAGGGAGCGGTACCTCCACCGCTTCGTATGGGGCGTCGAGTGCGGTTTGGCAGGGATGCGCTCGCGAACTGGGTCAATGCAATGTCCCAAAGGACAGATGTCCCGAGTGGCGCTAGCCAGAACTCTTCAAGCCATTGCCGCGAAGCCCAGCATCATGCTCCTGGCTCTAACAAACCTACGGTTCCGCTTCCGGCTGGTGGCACTGCATGATAACCGTGGGCCATTGGTGCTTCGCGTCCACTGCATCCCGGGATGGAGTCCCTGCCAGTCCACGTACCTCGATGTATCAGCCATTGGTAGACACCACTGTGACGCGACTGTCAAGCGTTGAAGCTGCCACCTGGTGTCCCCTGGCCATAGCGTAGAGGCGCGGACCCGAAACTGATCACATTTGAGTCGAAATGTGGTCGATTCTGTGTCGCTGAGATGTGGAGGCTTACGCCGGTGGTTACGAATTCCCCCAGCGATTTTCTGCAATTGGCACTTTTGTGGCAAGTGGAACGCGGCTTGACCGCCACGGGGTCGAATTCTGGCATGTGCATCTGCTTTTTCGCGAAATGTGGTAATTGGACCGGTGCCTGTTGTCGAAAGCTAATGAATGATGGCGAGGAATTTGCGAACTCGTTCCGTGTGAACATGATGGATGGTCGAAAATAGCTCTTCCAATGAGGAATGCGGGCTCGGACGGCGGCTGCCACGACGAAGTCTGTCCAGCGCAGCCCGCAGTCCTGATGGGGATGTCGGTGCTCCGAGCCAGTTGCCAGTTCAGTCGGGCATTATTCCAGACGGTGAAGGCATGGCGAAAGCTCAGCGAACCGTGTTTCGGAGCCTGCGCCACTTCACGCCAATCATCTGCCGTCACGCGTTGCGGCCGGCTCGAGCGAGGTCGGTCCAGTTGAGAAGCCGATCCGCAACTATGTCAGTGCTGGTGGATATGGGTGGTCACGTCCCGACTGCGCGATGACCTCGGGAGTGTGCTGTCGGAAACGTCAACAGCGGGTCCTAGCGCCAGCACTGCCCGAAGCCCCTCCCCTTTGACATATCAAAACTTCATTGCACGCTCCGATAGGTAGGGCAGGTTACAACATGCAACGGACGCTGGGCCACGCGGCAGCATCGAGCACTGATTCGTCACCGTAAGTGGATCGTCGGCGAGATCATCAAGGTCAAGAACCAGATCCACGCCACATTGTTGCGGGAGGGCATCTCGTGGTCGGGCACGGGCCGGTCCTGGCCGTTGGCCCACCGCCACTGGCTCCACGAGCAAGCCAGACCGCTGGCGGACTGCGAGCCGGCGGATCTGTGGCCGGGCCTGTTCGAGCAATCGCTGCAGCACATGGAGCACCTTGATCAGTTGCTGGCCCAGGCGTCCTGACCCCAGCGAAACCGCCGTCCACGAGATAGGCGCAGGGTACACATCCTAGCTCGATGCAAAACCGCCGCTAACGGCGTGGAAACGCCATTGTAAAATCTGGTGTCCGATGGGTTGTAAAGCAGGCTTTACATTGTCAAAAAGAAAGCATTCTTTACAACGGCAAGAATCAGCAAAAAACTAACGTTTGAAAATCCCGATCCTATCTCTGACATGAGATAGCGACAGGGTGCAAATCCTAGCTCACTTCCAGCAACCACGGCGTCCCCCAAAAGGCTCGAAAAAAAACGCGGTCTACGCTACAGAAAAATGCGGCCGATGCTCGATTACCTATGTAGGCACGGACGCCTGTTACTGGTGATGGTGCGTCCTCGGTGCAAAACAAGAGTTATCTCGTGCCCACCAGTAGCACGAAATCGCCGCAGGGAGGCCAGGATGGTCCGCCACTGCGGCTTTTTTTGTGCTGCCATGAACGCGAACGAATTCAATCCGGCTTCCCACGACCTCTCGGACACCGCCGAGCAGGAAGACCGGTCACCATCCAAGGCCATCGGTGACGTCGACGAGTTGATCATGGACGTCGATGACCAGCCCGTCCACGAAGCGGACGAGGGTCCGGATGCCATGCAGATATTGGCCGAGCAAGAACGTCTAGCACGCGAAGCTGCGGCGGCGCGAGAAGCGGAGCCGGAAGACCGAGCCCCCTCAACCCTCCCAGAACCTTGCCAGAAATCGGCCGATGTCCTGGCAGTGTGGGAATCGCGTTTCGGCGACCTTCTCGAATACGGCCACCTGAGCAATGACGGCCGGCCGATCCGCGCCAACCCCGACACCCTCCCCTCGGCGTACAACCGGCGAACCCAGCGGCATCACCACGAAAAAATGTCCGCCCCAAAGCGGCTCAAACATACCCAAACCGGGAAATTCTACGGTGTGCAGGTCCATCAGGAGCGCTGGGAACAGTGGTTCGGCGAAAACAGCGTCTACTCTCTCGCGGCCACGGCTGGGCTAGCTAATGACCCAGACCTCGATCAACTGATCCAGCCCGCCGACAAACCCATCATTTCGATCGAGCGAGCATTGGAGTATCTTAACGCCCGCCCGTTCATCGGTAACAAGCGGTTCCCTTGGATCAAGCGGCCTTCGAAAACCTACGCCGATCTTCGGGCAAAGCTAGACCGCGCGCCAAATACCATCCTCAACCGCCTCAAGCGTACGCTGCTCGACGCAGAGGGCACACTCTTTTTCACGTGCCGGCGGACGATCGCCCGCGAAACGGTTGTCATCCTGAAAACCCGGTACGTCACGGAACTGATGATTGACATCGATGGAGGCCATATCAAAGTCAATTGTGGTGACAAAACAGCCAAGGTAAAACTTCCCAAAGCCATGACACATGCCGCCGCCATGGCGATCGCCCGACGGATCATTGCCGACCTCATCCCGCCCGGCTGTTCCTACTGGCTGGGGCCATCCACAAACGGCGGCGGAGCCCATCTTCGAATCATGATCTTGTGGGCGGACGACAAGTTCGAGCTTAGAAACCAATTTATCACCCATTTTCAACGCCATCTCAAAGCACGTTATCAAGATCCCGACGGCCATGCGGCCATTGACCTTGTGCGGGGCCGACCCTGCTATTTTGTGCATAATCCAGACTTTCATAAAAACTACTTTCAGCCCGCTTACCCCGACCTCGAAGACGGCCCCACTGTGGGCGACCTTTACCAGAAGCAAAAAACGGAACTAGGACCGGATGCGACGCTGCGTCCAGGGCTTGAGCGGATTATCCGCGTGCACGGTGGTGATCAAGGAACAAAGCCTCTGCACCCCCGCGACCGCAACCCCGAGGGCTTCGCGCAGTACATGGACGGCAAGCCCGTGCCGCAACATCAACTTGCAATGCTGACCGGATGGGACATGGTCCGGTGCTGTCCGCTTCACGATGAACAGAAGAGCAGCAAGCAACGCAGGCAGGGCAGGCGAGCCAGAAAAGCAGCACCTACCTCACCGCTGGGATCCTACGTTGAAGGTGTGGAGTGCGTGTTGCCCCCGGTGAATAGCAAAGCTGGGTGGGCTCTTGCTCCCGATGCTGCGGAAGAACATGACCATGACGGGCATGGCATCCTCCGCCGCCGATCATGGTTGGCGGGGCACGCGGTGCGACAGGAAAAGGGTGATCGTTCCCGTGCTATCGAGCACACGCTTCAGCTATGGGAACTGGAAGAAGGCCCCACCAGCGACCGCGAACGGCACACAGCCCGTGTGCGAAAGGCCGAAAGTGACGTGGACGCCTTCATAAATGGCATACCCGGAAAGATCGAGCCATATGATCCGGCCAAGACCGGCAAGCGTGGAGTCAGGTATGACGAGATGGTCAATGCTTTCAAAGCAACGGTGCCCCACGAACAACTGCTCCGGGGTGAACGCTCAATGCGGGGCATGGCATCCCAACGAAGAATAGATCAAATCAACAGCGAACACGGGGGGAATAAACACGGTTCGTGTGTCGACTACCACCTGCTCACCGTGCTGCGGGAAGGCATCGCCTTCGCGATGACATACGAACTGGCATACACCTGCACCTACACCGGCCAGACCCTGACCAAAGGGCGTGACGAGGTGCCCGCCGGCTTCCTGCAAGCCCTGCTTCAAGGTCATGGATGCCCCACTGACCGCGTGAACTCGACGGCAGCAGCTGGTGTGCGACTGCTGACCGAGGAACTGGGGCTGGTATCCAGGACCAGAAACTACCTTTTGGGCGTGCCAGGCAAGGCGCGGGGCGAATGCCGGCGTTTCAAACTGACCCAACGGTACACCCAGTTGCCGTGGGCTGAAGGCCTGCTGCAAGAAGAAGATTACGTGCCGGCGCAGGTCGTGCCGGCGCAGGTGCAGGTACAGGTGCAGGTGCAACAGCCTAGGGGGGCCCAGGGGCGTGTCATGATGATGGCCCACGCACGGGAGTGCCGGGGGGCAGAAGCGGAAGCAGAGCAAAAGAAGAACGAAACAATAGGGGGGGAAGAGTTTTTAACCGGTGTGCTTGATCGGGATGGCTCCAATGAGCGTGACGGCATTTTCCCGCCATTTTGTTCTCTACCCGCATTTTTCCGCAGGAATACAGCCTGAACGCCGCGCCCCCGGTACGCGCACACCATAATCGTCAGCGGCCGGCGATCTACACTGGTTTGAACCGGCCGGACCTGCTGGCTAATTCGGCGTGCACAAGAAACGCGTCTACTGTGGACATCCAAAGTGTTGGGAACTCTGAAAAATCACAAAGGGCACGAAGAGCACAAAGGACACAAAGAAGGCAGAAAACAATAAGCTCTGAACTTTGTGTCCTTTGTGCCCTTTGTGATTGAATCGGTTCTTGCCGTAAGGCGGCGTTTTTCAGAGGCCTCTGTTCATTGCAGGCCATAATTCGATCGTTTTACACTTACCTCTTCTTCCTCTGCTTCTTCACCGGCTCCTTGTCCAGCCCATACTTTGCGGCCTTTTTCTTTCGCTGCTCCGCCCGGTGCCGCCCATCGAGGTCGTAATGCTCGGCCAGTTCATCAAGGGCCGCATCGAGCTTGCTCGTTTCCAGTTCGATTGGCGATTGGTCGACATAGAATCGCGCTGTCCGATCATCGGCATGCGCAAGCAACTGTGACGTGATCCCCCGATCGCCGATCCGCCGGGCAATCTTCTCGATATCGGTGGCAACGGTATCACGTAACATGGACCACGAAGCGTGATCCACAGCGGCGGCGACGGCAGCTTTCTTGAATGCCTGCGCCAAACTGCTCGACTTATTGTCGCCAACGAAGTGGGCCAAGGGATGTCCCTTCTTCGTACGGAAAAGCAACTCGTCAGCCCCCCTGCTGTCGCGGTGCTTGGCGATCAACTCAACGGTCAACGGCCACAGCTTGATCTTGTAAGGCACACCGGTCTTTCGACGGTGCTTGGCCAGGTAGCTGGCCCCATCACGCTTGCTCAGGTGCTTGCCGCAGATGTCACTGAGCTCAAGGTCGTACAGACCCGCGTTTAGCGCGAGCGATATGTGGGCTCGGAGGCGGCCATCCGCAGCCTCCCAGATGCGACGGACCTGTCGCACGGTAAGTGGCTTCGCCGATGGGGCTACGGTCAGCTTCTGGCATGCTTGCCGAAGCGTGCGAGGTTGCTCGACGATTCGTCGGTTCTCCCATGCCCAGCGGAAGAATGCGGGCAGATACTTGAGACGGTTGTTTAGGGTGCTCGGAGCAATGTCTTCGTCAGCCAGCAACTTGGTGAGGTGCTCGCGGTAGTGCAGCACGAGCCGCTCCGTCCGCTGCGGATCATCCAACGTCTTCACCCGGGCTGTGTCGATACACCAGTCCTTGAACTGGGTCATGGTGTCCTTGATGAAGCGGTGAGCCTTCGGGCTCAGCCGCTGCTTCTTGCCCAATCGCTCGGGGTGCCTCTCGGTCGTATCCCGTCGTTGCTTCTGTACGGCGAGGAAGTCGGTCACCAGCGTCTCGATGGCGGCCAGGCTGTTGCGGCTACTGTTTCTGCTCGGCGCAGGCGTGACCCCACGCTGAAAAAATGCGGCGAGCTTGGCGGCTGCGTCGGGATCACCCTGCACGGCGTCAATCGCCTGCACCGCCCGCTCGTTCCACGGCCCATCCTCGCGGTCGATCAACTCGTCCAGGTCGAGGGTCAACGAGGCTCGCCGCTGCGCTTGCTCCTCCTGGAAGGCGCGGTATCGCTCGAGAGCAGCTTTGTAGCTCTTGCGGTCGCTGACGCCCTTTCCGAAACCGAACCAGTGGTCCTTTCCGCCGATCCGCTTCCGCCATCGTTTTGAAGGCTTGTGGAATGTCAGTTCAAGCCCACGCTCGTTGTTGCGTGCCATGAAGGTGGCCTTTCCAGCCGCGGCGCAGGCTGCTATCATTCGGGCCTGCACACGACCTTCTGAGACACTAGCGGGCAACATCGATAGGGGTCAAATTGGGGTCGATGCAGAGAGAGCCATTGGGGTCACAGAAATCAACCCCATAAGGTCTTGAAAATTAAATACTTGCACGCACGCGGGCGTAACTCAATTGGTAGAGTGTCAGCCTTCCAAGCTGAATGTTGAGGGTTCGAGTCCCTTCGCCCGCTTTCCGACTTGCAGCAACCCTTCACAGGGTTCGCTGTAAGCAAACGACTCGCTGCAGGCCGGAGCGCGGGCACGCGTTAAGCATGGTCGTTTGCGGGGCTTGCGGAGTGGAAACTGCACGCTCAACGGCCTCCGTGTGTGACAGCTCGGGGGCCTTTTTTATGCGTCGTCCGGCGTGAGTGTCAGCTATTGAGGCTTACACTCTTACCCCCCTCTGCGTGACCACCCCACGCCGCAATCAGGCCCGCCGTTTCACCGCCACTCAACGCCTTTCGCTTGCCCGTCGTCGGCGATGTGGAAAACCTGAGTGGGCTCATTTTCTTGCCAAGTGGGGGCTTGGATCCGTGGGAATAAGTGTTCATATTCAGTGTCAGCTTACGGCGAACAGACGAGCGGACTGTCACCCGCTCATCAACCCGCCGACAACTGAACACAACCGGCCGCCCTAACCCCGCCGGAACATTGGCAGCGATGCTGTGTGTGTGGGGGGCATGAATGAGCATGATAAACAGGCGGCAGCCACGCAGACGAGTGAAGCAACTGGCAACTTTTCACTTCTTCAATGACGCCGTTAAAAGGGTCGATCATCTGGTCCGGCCCGCAACAGCCGCCGGCGGCGATGAAATGCACACCGAACGCCGATTCAGCGTCGAACCCATCGCGACGAGCCCGCCGTTAAATATCACTCACGCCCTGCTGTGTGTCGACTGATCCAGTCACCCGCCTTTTGGATCCGGTCTTGTAACTCTGCCAACCCCTGAACACGTTCAGTCAATACTGGGCCGGCTTGATCCAGTTCCCGTTGTGCTTTGGCGTGAAGCGCTTGCAATTGCAACTTGGCCGCGCGATCCATAGGTACCCCGCCAGGATTCTGACTCAGCACCTCGAACGGTTCAAGCATCTGAAGCAGCTTGTAAGCCTTCGAGAACCGCAACCGATGTGGCGACCACGTCGCCATGGCATGCCCCTCGAGCCCCGCTGCCCACTGTTCGAACCGATTTGAATCCCATGTGCAGAACAGAAGGCCCCGCACGCCAGCGTCCGCCGGTTCGACTTGCAGCGAGGCCTCACTCCAGACCAGGTTGTTGTCGAACGTGAAACCCGACGCCCCTACCACCGGGAAACCACGATCGCGCATATACTGCAAGCCTCGTTGCTTGGCGTGCACCCAGCCACTGTACTCCCACGGCATCATAATGATCTCCGACGACACTTCGCCCTGGCTATACAGTTCGTCCATCAGCCGGCTGTCGAGCGGAGCGGCCCAGTTGGCTTTGAAATATTCATCGAGCATGTCGGCCCACAGCATCACGTGCACGTCAGAATCCACCTGCCGTGCTACTTCATATGCTCGGTTCATCGCGTATAGCGTCGTCTGCTCCGGCGACATCGGGTTCTGCTGACAGGCACGGCACTCCTCTCGACGAATCACCCAGACTTCATCCATCCCCAGGTTCAGGTAGGACGCCCGGGTCATCTCAAGCGAGCGACGCACCGCATCCTCGAGGCGCTCCCACGTGTCCGGGCTGAAAGGACATGTCGTTTCCTCGCCACTGGCGTAAGCATAAGACACCTGCACGGCGGATCCCGCGGGAATACGCCCGCCTTCAAGTCGGCGCAGCCGCCATGGCTCGTTGTCCTCGGGAATGTGCGGACGGGCCCAAGTGGACCGCGTGCCTTCCGGATGACCGCTCCAGGACGCTTCCGTCACGCCGGGCACTACTTCGTAGTCGCGTCCCGCTTCTAGCGACTCACCGTTCAGCGAAACTTTGATCGGTGTCACAGCGTTGAGAATGACGTTGCGATGCTCAAGCTCCAGAAAATCATCGGACCCAAACGTGCCTTGCTCGTCGTCCACTGCCGTCGTATGTCCCGTCTTCAGGTCCTGCCAGAGAAACCCCTTCGCGTGGCTGTACGCCTGAATGTAGGGCGACACCTCAACCCCGCGGTTGTTGGCGTGCGCCACCATCCTCTGCATCCGCTGATGCACCGCTGGATCCGACAGCACCAGCCAACTGTGTGAACGCAGCATGAACTGGTTCTGCTTCAACTCCGCCATGCGATCGATCATCTGCCGATGTTCGTCGTTAAAGCGATAAGGCGGCTTTGAATCATTGACGAGCATTGTTCCGCGAAACGGATATTCGGGGTAGTCCCAGATGTCCATCGCGGCCAGGTCTTCGTGCTCGAACAACTGTTTCAGCGACATCAAGCCGTGCTGAGCGCCGCGCCGATCGTTGGCGTAAACAATGATTCGGTCTTTCCGAACGTAAAGGGCATACCCCTCGTCGGGAAGCTCATCCCAATGCGCGGCATTGAGGTTCAGGTATGTTTCAAGCGTTTCGGCTGTGGGACGAGCCAGAACAATCGCGGCATGCTCGAAATTTGGCCGTCGCTCACCCAGCGTCACTTGAACATCCGGCGACCATGCGCGTACCGCGTCGCGTACGGCTTCCACGGCGAAATTGTTTCGCCGCACCAAACCAGGATCGAGGCTGAAATCGATTCGCCCGCCAGGCGTGAATTCCTCATCCGAATGCCGCATGACATGTTGAGGCAGCGGCACGATGTCGGCCTGCTGGTTCCCCTGCTCATAGGCGACACGGATCTCCTCATCGTTGAGAATGCGCGACCAGTAACGCGACCGATCAATGACGCCATGAAAGTAATTACGATATCCGCGACGATCATTGATTCGCCAAGCACCTAATACTCGGATGCTCGCCCCTTCGTGCGGCGCGTCGACATCGTCTTCACGATGGGCCACGAGCTGACCGTCCAGAAATATGCTTGCCCGTTTGCCCGGCTCGAGACGCACCGCCACGTGGTACCAGCGGTTTTTCTCCAATGGATGATGCGCAGTCAATTGACCCCGCCGATAGTCCAACACCAAGTGCTCGTTCCCGCGGATCACGAACTGGCAGTTGCCCCAAGCATCGGCGCTGAAGATCGTGCCTTGCGCCGTGTGCTCTTCAATCAAAAACCATGTATCAAACGTAAAGCCGTTTTCCGCCGACATCCCGCGTGTTAGACGCAACGGCTCATGATCGCGAGAAACACGAAAGCCGCGGCCGAAACGAGCGGGTACGCGTTGGTCGGAATTCGCACCCGCACTGATCAACATCTGTTCCAGGTTAATCGGTTCGGCGTTTGCGGAAGACGTCATCAGTCCGCAGGTGATCACCAATATGCTGAACATGACCAGTACCAGCTTCGTTCGGGTGGGGGAATTTCGCGTTTTCGCGCTGTGTTCTGCCATGAAAAATCTTTCCTCTCAGGCTCATATTGATCTGGCTTGCCGCTTGATCTGCTCACCCCAACGGGTCCCAATGATCGGTCTTTCGGCCACCACTCAATGCAGTCCACCGAAGCGTTATTGCAACCGCCACAAATCGATTGATGTCCAATCTTTTTCTTCCTCACGATGCGTTCGGACGGCGCCAACGAAAAGAAGAACGTTGGCTTGGGCGCCAAGGTGGCGATTGAAGGCAATGTGCTGATGCTCCCCGATCCAGGGCATGGCGCGATCCAGAACCGAGGTAAATCCCGTATCGGCAAACGCCTGGCCGTCGGCGAGAAAGACGGTGTTTTGCAAAACCACTTCTTCCAGGCGCTTTGCGGGGTACGCTGCTGATTCTTGAGTACGCACGCCGAACCGGGTGTTCATGCCATAGCTTCGATGGACATATGACAGGTCCGCCATCTCCGGGCAATGAAAAACCCGTTCGTGAGTCCACTGAAAATGCGACACCTCCGGCCGATAGGATTCCATCGACGTCCACATGTAATACGGCCATTGGCGGTGAGCCGTGGGAGTGCCGTTGTCGAGAACCGGCATGAGGTATCCGTTGTGGTCCTGTGCATAGACATGTGTGATCTGGTGCAGCGACCGAAGCTGAGTGGCGCAAGCCACCTGGCGAGCCGTGGCGCGGGCCGATTGCAATGCAGGCAGCAGCAAGGCAATCAGCAGTGCAATGATCGATATGACCACAAGAAGTTCGATCAGCGTAAATCCTCGATCTACATCTCTCACATGGCGATGCTCGTCATTCATCGTGAATTCCTCTTGGCAGGCGGTTACGCCGATACCCCTTCTCGTTGTTCCGTTGAACTGCATAGCGCGAGGCAAGATCTGGAGTGCTCCTGAGATCTGCATCGCATCCTGCGGACGACTCCGTAAAAGCCATGTCGAGAGAGGTCAAAAGTCTTTACGACGCCATCCGATTTCCGCGACGCGGCTGATGTGTACCATGGATTCCGATCAGGCGATTCACTTCAGCAGCGTGCGTCGACGTCGGGCCAGCAGCAACGTCGCGGCGGCACCGACCAGCATAATCGACGCCGGCTCGGGCACGATGTAGACGTCCATGCTGTCCATGCGATGATGGAAGTTGCCGGAGGAATTACTGTATCCCAGGCGCAGATAGCGGGCCTCAGCGCCATTGAAGTCGACATCTTCCGCCCATGCCTGCGCGGTTCCGGTCGGAGTGACCGTGGGCACCGTGCCGGCGACCGTCCAGTTGAGCCCATCCACGGAGTAGGAAACGGTCGCGCCATAGCGCCCGTGCCAGTTATTGGCGGCAGCGGTGTGGAGCACGATCCTGTCGATGATATAGACATCGTTGAGGTCGGCCGTCCACTGTCCGCTGTCCGAACCACCCGCGACACGACCGATCGCCGAGGAGCTGATGGAACTTGTGGGTGCGACGTCGTTGAAAAATCCTGAGTTTTCCAGGGGCTCGTCCACTTTACCGCGGTCCTGCCCCTCGCGACCGCTGTACCCGTTGTTGGTTTCGGTGAATGTCGCCCCTTCAGGGACATCGCCGACCTGCCAGTCTTCGCCGGACTGCCAGTAGAACGCCGCCGAGGCGTGCTGCGGTGCCAGTAGCAAGGCGGTTGAAACGATACATGCACCGAGGACCATTCGCTTGAGATGCTTCATTGATTTCCCTTTCAAGTTTTGAGATTTCCAATCCTCCATAGACCCGACATGCAAGTGCCGTCACACGGCTGAACAATCCACCCGTCACAAGCCCGACAACGGCGCACGCCTCACCTTCCAACGGTCACTTTCGCTGCCCCACCGTCTCGCCCACACGGACGCGAGGCGGGAGGGTCCAGACGATTGAATCGGCTGTGGGGCTGTCCATCAGCGAACCGAGCAACTCCACCGCCTTGCGTGCGATCTGTTCATATGGGAACACCACCGAGGTAATGATCGTTTCCGCAAGCTCTTCGGAGACACGCGTATTGTCGAAGGCGACCACACTCATGTCCGCTGGCACATTCGCCCCCTGCCCCCGCGCCCAGATGATGAACTTGGCTGCGAGCCAGTCCGTAGAGCAGACCCATGCGGTGGGCCAGTCGGCGCGATTCCGAGGCAGCGCCTCGGCAAAGAGCTCTACCATATATGTGGTGGGCAGCAACTTTGTGTCGTCGAGCCAGATCTGACAGTCCAGTGATGCCCCGGGCGTGCGGATGACTTGCGTCAACACGCCGCCGAGGCGTTCTTCCGCGCTGTCCCGACTGCCAAGCGAGCCGACCCAGCCGATCCGTCGATGGCCAGCGTCCAGCAGCAGGCGGACAGCCTGCGTGCCGCCGACATAGTTCATCTGCGAGACACCGCTGATCCCGTGCAGCACGTCATGCCGGCAAATCATCACGACATTGCCATCAAAGCGCTCGGCAAGCCGCTTTTGCACCGCGTGGGGATCATCCTCCGCGCTGGGCAACTGGCCGATGACCAGGCAGCCGTCCGCCGGCCGACCACTGTTGCCGAACTGCTCGCCGCGGCCGTCGAGCACAGCCTCGAAATCCTGATGGTCCCCGGACATGAAAACAGGTTGCAAACGCCAGCCACGCTTTGCGATCTCGTCACTGATCGCGATCATGTGGCGACGTGCCAGCTCGTGCATGTCGGAATGCGATTTACTGGGCACGAGAATCGCGATGTCCTTGGACATTTCCTGCCGCCGCAGCTTCACATAACCCAACCGCTCTGCCGCAACCTCGACGCGCGTCCGTGTTGCCTTGTTCACGCCACGCGCCCCTCGTAAGGCCCGGCTGACCGTGGCTGTACTGAGATTGAGGTCCTTTGCGATGGATTCCAAAGTCGCCATAACGACAACATACAACCCATTTAAATTACTGTCAATCCTTTATGCTGATAATTATCGCAGTAAATATCTTGCAATTTATTGCAAGACGTTACGTAGAAGGGGCGGGCAGAGGCGGCCAATGACTTCTTCTTCAAGGAGGGGGCGATCGCCAGCCAGCCAACGCGCCGGTGAGCGCGCGACTCCGCGATCTGCGATCAAACGCAGTCATGAGTGATGCGGTGCCACCTGACCGGTGTGGTGAAAGGGGCCGAGGCGGCGGAGCCTTTAGATGCTCGATCAGCCATCTCGGTTCACCGTTGATACACGACGCATTGGCGGCACCAAATCTGCTACGCTTTCGCCCATGCCCTCTAGCGATATTCCCGAGATTCTTCAGGATCCGGCCACGCTCGCCCTTCACCGCCTTCCCGCCCGCAGCGCTTTCACCTCCCACCCCGACGAGGCAGGCGCGATGCAAGGTCCGTTCGCGCCGTCACCCCACCATCGCCTGCTCAACGGCCGCTGGCGGTTCCACTACGCCACGCACCCCGCGCTGTCACCCCGTGCCTTCCATCAGAACGATTTCGACGACGCCGGCTGGGAAGCTCTGGACGTGCCCGGCCACTGGCAACTGCAAGGCTATGGTCGACCGCATTACACCAACGTCGTCTATCCCTTCCCCGTTGATCCGCCGCGCGTGCCCACGGAAAATCCCACCGGCTCTTACCGGCGCACGTTTCACTTGCCTGATCGCCCCGCCGACCAGCGCTTCGTGCTACGGTTCGATGGCGTTGACGCCGCGTTCCACGTTTATCTCAACGGTGAGCAGGTCGGTTACAGCCAGGGCAGCCGGATGACGGCCGAATTCGATGTAACCGACATGGTGCGCGAGGGCGAGAACCTGCTGGCCGTGCGCGTTTATCAGTGGTGCGACGGGACCTATCTCGAAGACCAGGACATGTGGTGGCTAAGCGGCATTTTCCGTGACGTGAGCCTGCTCACGCTGCCGAAGGTGCATGTATTCGATCTGGCCATGCGGACGGAGTTGGACTCCGATTATCGCGACGCCAGTTTGACCGTGCGGGCGACGCTGGCCAACCGTTTTGATAGCCGAGTGGACAGCTATCGGCTAACGCTGCGCCTGCTCGACGCCGATGGGCGCGACGTGCTCGACGAACCCTTGGCCGGGGAGGTAAACGTCGATCCGCTGGGCGAGGCGACGTTGTCGCTGAACACTACCGTGTGCAACCCGGCGAAGTGGTCCGCCGAGCAGCCGACGCTTTACACGCTGCTGGCCAGCCTGCTCGATGACGCCGGGCAGGTGCTGGAAGTCATTCCGCTGAACGTCGGCTTTCGGCAGGTGCAGATCAAGGCCGGCAAGCTGCGGGTCAACGGCCGAGCGATCATGCTCAAGGGCGTCAATCGGCACGAGTGGGACCCCGACCGCGGCCGGGCGGTTTCGTTGGAGACCATGATCGAAGACGTACGGTTGATGAAGCGGCACAATATCAACACCGTCCGCACCGCCCACTACCCGCACGATTTCCGCTGGTACGATCTATGCGACCGGTACGGCCTTTACGTCATCGACGAAGCCGACCTCGAAACGCACGGCTTCGAACCGATTGGCAACTGGAGCCAACTCAGCGACGATCCCGCATGGGAGCCGGCTTACCTCGACCGCATGCAGCGCATGGTCGAGCGCGACAAGAACCACCCAAGCATTATCCTCTGGTCGCTCGGCAACGAGTCCGGTTTCGGGCAAAACCACAAGGCCATGGCCCACTGGGTCCGCGAGCACGAGCCGACGCGCCCGCTGCACTACGAAGGCGACGGCACACTTGAGGTTTCCGACGTATTCTCGAAGATGTACTCGAGCCTCGACGAGGTCAAGCACATCGCTGAAGGTCGGGAGCCGATTCATCACTACGGCCTCGACGTGCAGCCGGACGTCTACGGCAAGCGGCCGTTCATCCTGTGCGAATATTCGCATGCCATGGGCAACGGCCCTGGCGACCTGCACGACTACTGGCAGCTTTTCTACAAGCACGAACGCCTTCAAGGCGGCTGCGTCTGGGAATGGATCGACCACGGCATCCGCCGCCGCCTGCCCGACGGCCGCGAGGACTTCGCCTACGGCGGCGACTTCGGCGACGAACCCCACGACAGCAACTTCATCGCCGACGGTCTCGTCATGCCCGACCGCACGCCATCGCCCGGCCTGCTCGAATACAAGCATGTGCTCGCGCCCGTGCACGTCGAAGCGGTCGATCTCGACCGCGGCGAGATTCGCCTGACCAACCGCTACGACTTCGCCAACCTCGATCACCTGCACCTGGCGTGGCGCGTCAGTTGCGATGGCGAGGTGCTGCAGAGCGGCGACGCCACCATGCCGAACGCGGCGGCAGGT